>NZ_JAPNUG010000001.1:0-43078 GCF_036631435.1 Ralstonia sp. 1B3
CCTCTCGCGCAGCGCGGCCAGGTCGTCCCAAGAGAAACCCGCATCCATGCGCCGCTGCAGAAGTGCGGCCTGAAACTCCAAGTTGGCCGAGCCCTCCGTCTGTACATTCGGCAGCGTTGGGAATCCACCGACGACCTGCCTGGTCAACCATGCCGGGTGAGTCAACACATCCAGCGCCATTCGCGGGTTTAGGCGCATCGGGACAGAAAAGCCATTGCGCAGATCGCGTATCCGGTTGCCGTTGACGGTCACATCGGTCGTCAGGACCAGCGCTTCGTAATCAGCCGCCAATGCCCGCGCAGAGAGCGCCCGTGCATGCTCGGGGTGAACGACGTACAGCTGAAACCATCGTCTTCCCGAAGCCCGGCGTGCCAAGTCTTCCAGCGAAACATTGGAGGCAGTCGACAACACGAACGGGATCCCCGCTCGGGCGCGGCGCGCGCCAGTGATGTCGCCATCCGGCCGGCACGCACCTGTCAGCCCCATCGGCGCAACAATCAGCGGAAGCTCCATGCGCTGGCCCGCCAGCGTGGTCGAAAGATCCCGAGTACGGACATCGGTCAACCGAGACGGCGAAAACCGCAGGCTTTCAAACGCGGCACGGTTGTGTTTAAGCCCCGATTCATCGTCCGCACCGCCTTCGATGTAATCGAAAACCATGCGGGCAGATACCGCTGCGCGGCACGGCGGTAGTCCTCGATGCCCAAAAATGTTGACTTCATTTGCCGCAAACTCCTCACGCTCCAACGCACCCATGCTGCTGTGTGCAACGGCTTGGTGACTTCGCACCCGGCCTCGCCTTTCAGTCATCACCGCTTCCTGTTTCTGCGGTCTCAGGCCGCAGCGGGCGGAGCACAACGCAGGCATGTCGCCGACGTCCACGCTTTCAGCGCACTGGTGACGACCACTTCGCCTTGCGATTGTTACAACGTCACACCGCGATCTCATATTGCCGATTACGCGAGAAGTCATTACCCGCCAGCATGGCTTTTCTGTGACTACGTTGGAACATCTGCCGTCTGAACAGGCGGAAGGTCGCGGGGCCGGTCGCCCGCGCCATCGCTGAGTCAAAAATCTGCGTGCAGTCTGGTTCGGATCAAGCTGTCACGGGGTTTCTTGTTGGACACTGTCCACCGACAGCCGGGAGCGCGGTGAGCTTCAATTCAGGTAGGCGATCAGGCCATACGAGGCAGGAGTGGTCGAGCTTTGCGGCGTGGTTCAAAACGAAAAGGAGGGTACCGATATGTCACGCGATGCCGATGAAGCAATTGTGTTGTCCCCGCCGACGACGTCAGATAACGCGGGCGGGAGAATCGACCAGCCACGGCGGTCGTTCATCGTGCAGGCCGGATTGCTATCGGCCGCCCTGTGGGGAACGTCTGCGGGCGCAGTGGGCACGCGCAGCGCCGCACGCATCGCGCGCAGCGTCATCGACCGCTCCTGTCGCGTCAGCGGTCAGCGGCTCGACGACCTCGTCGCAAAGGCGTATCCGCTGTTCAACAAGCCGGCCATTCTCCCTACGTTCGATGCGAGCCGGACGGTGCCCGCTTCGACGTGGACCTGCATCGGATCGTTACGCACACCGTGGTGCCGGAAACCGGCGAACGACTGCGCGTGAGTGGCCTGCTGGCGGTGCCGGTGGGCGTCAAGGGCGAGCTGCCACTGGTGTCGTGGCAGCATGGAACGATCCTGTCATTCGACCAGGTACCGTCGAATTTGACGTTGCTGGCCGACCCGGCTTACGAACTCACGGATGCAGCGGACTCTCTGGAGACGCTCTTCAACGTGCATCGCTTTGCCGCCCGGGGTTATGCCGTGGTGGCAGCCGACTATGTCGGCAAGGGCCCCTTCCGCGATGGCCGCGGGGAGGGTTACGCAGTCAAAGGCGTGAGCACTCGAACCTGCCTTGACATCCTTGCGGCTGGTCAGCAAGCGATGCGCACGCTCGGTCTGCGACCCTCGAAACGCTTCCTGCATGGCTGGTCGCAAGGCGCACTCAATACGCAATGGCTCCATCAGGCGCTGCGCTCGCAATCGTTACCGGTCACGGGCACAGCGGTTGCCAGCCCGTTCAATGACCTCAACGAAGCGTGGAGCTTCTGGGCAGGCGCCCAGACGTTCCCGCTACCCGCGGGCGTCGCCTCATATCCGGCCCTGCCAGGCTGGATATCGCTGTGCATGATCGTTGCCCTGGGCAGCTACGAACTTCAGTACGGCCTTGGCGGGCTGCTGCAAGCCGCGGTGCAGCCGCAATACCGCGACATGGCAAAGCAATACTGGCAGGACTACAAGCTGGACACCGCCGCCGCACAGGGAATCCCGACGGGCGCCCAGCTGCTGGTGCCGGGCTTCTTCGATCGCGCTACCGACGAGCGCAACAGCGCGTTCCTGCGGCACCTCGCGGCCAATAGAGCCTCCTACTGGCACTACGATGCACCGATCCGCTTTCACTACGGACTGGCCGACGAAGCGATCCATCCGGCGATGGTCGGGCGCGCCCTCTCCGCAGGCGGAGCTCTTGCCGGCGGGGTTGCCGTCCCGGGTGGCAGCCATCGCGGCACCTTCCTCGCTGGCCTTTACGGAGGTCCCTCCACCCTCGACGGCGCCCAGAACATCCCGCAATGGTTCGCCTCCCTGGGTTAGGCAGGCGGACTCGGCGCGCCGATGCCGCATTGAGCGGCCACGCGAGTCATGAAGGACCGCACCCGCGGTCCTCGTGAACGCACACACGGAGGCTGTGCTGTGCCATTCACCGAAGGGCCATTGACGCCGAGGTGGAACAGCAATTCCTGCCTCACGTCTGCCACGCACAGCGTATGCGCTCGCGAATGTCCTGCAAGCGCGAAACAGGTTCATTCGCGAAGACGAAGCGCAGGTAACGCTCTGCCCCAGGGCCCCATCCCCCCATCGGAGTCGCCGCGATTTTGCCGTGATCCAGCAGGAGCCTGGAGGCTTCCGGCGGCTCAATTCCTAGGCTTCGCGTGTCGATCAGCATTGACCAGCCGCCATGAGGACGGATGAGCGGCAAGTCGGAAAGCGCATCCATCAGAAAGTTGCGGCGACTTTCCCACTCCGCGACGGCCGCAGCCACGCCGTCATCGGTTGCGGTCAGTGCGGCGGTGGCCCCGGCCATTGCGATGCCCACTTGGCAGACCACGTTGGAAAGGCTGACAAGGCGAACATCGTCCATGATCGATTGCGGACCGACGATCCATCCGACCCGCCATCCGATCATTCGATATTCCTTTGAAACCGCACCGACCGTGATGGTCCGATCTCGCATACCCGGGAAACTGGCTGGGTGAACAACGCTCCGGCCGTCAAACAGGATGCGTTCCATTGCGGCGTCATAGACAAGCCATAAGCCTCGGTCCTCGCAATGTCTTGCGATTGCCTGCCACTCGTCCGGGGACGGGACGTAACCGCTCGGCATCGAGGGCGACATGACCAATAGGGCCTTGGTTCGAGGGCCGATCGCGGCCGTCAGGCTGTCGAGGTCAAGGCGCCAGCCGTCCGGTCCTGGACGCAGCCGGGCAAACTTCGGGACGCCACCGGCCAGATGTACGCGGTTGATCAGGCCAGCGTATGTGGGATCCGTAAGCACGACCTCATCGCCAGGTTCGACGATGGCTAGCAGAACGTTGAGAATTCCGGCGAGGCCACCCGCTGACACGATGCATTCGCTCGCAGCGTCATATTCGACGCCTGCGGAATGTCCGACGCGGGCGGCCGCTGCTTCGCGCAGCGATCGTAAGCCCGTAAACGGCAGATAGCTGTTTGCCGCATCGTCGTCGATCGCCTCGTGCGTACGGGCGAGCGCCACCGCTGGCGGTCGGAGGTCGGTGTCCAGATTTTCGAGTCTTAGAATGTCTGGGTCGCACAAGGCGTCCGCTGCGTCGCCCACGCGATCCACGCCGATCCCGCATTTTTCTCAACCGCGACACCGTCATATCAACCTCCGACATTGTTTTAATATATTAAATTGAAAAAGACGGCAGACTGCAAGCTCTCCTCGACTTCGCTGGCCGATCGCCTGCGCGAACGCATTGCGGACGGAACATGGGCGCCGGGGACGCAACTACGCCAGGAACTGATCGCCAAGGAGTTCGGGACGAGCCATATCCCGGTCCGGGAAGCATTTGTGCAATTGCAGGCGAGCGGCTTCGTGACGATCGTGCCGAATCGCGGCGCATTCGTTTCGGCGATGACGACGGCCGAGGCCGCAGAACTCACGGAAATGCGGGTTGCGCTCGAGCTGCTCGCGCTCAACTCGGCAATCGATTTTTGGCCCGAACGATGAGGCCGCGGCACGCGCGATACTTCAGCGCGACGAGAAGGCCAGGGAGATCGAGCACTGGTCGGTGGATAACTGGGCGTTTCACCGGGTGATCTACCAGGCAAGCGGCAAGAGCCATCTGATGGAAACGTTAGAAACGATCTGGCGCAAGACCGATCGCTATCTACGGCTCGTCTGGCAACTGGAACGCTACCAGGACATTTCGTCCGCACAGCATCGCGAAATACTGGATGCAGTGGTTGCGCGCGACCGGCGCGCTGCCAAGCGGCTGACGAAGGCGCATATCGAATCTGCTGGCACGGTAATGCAGGATGCGCTTCGCGAAGCCCGAGCCACCTGAATCACCCTCCACAATCAGCGCGAACGCGACGCCATTCACGCGGGCCGCATCGATTTGTCGGCAATCCAGGCTTCCGTTCTGAAGGTCCCAAACCGACCCAACTTGGACGCTCGCTGTCCATCAAGTTGTCCCCTGCCGGTGACGGCTGAACACAACCACCAGCTGCATCCAGCGCGCACGCTTGCGCGCCGCTATGAGGCAGACCGCTACACCGGCGCGCTCATCGCCCTACCCCGACAGCCATCGCCACGAGCGCGCGCCAACTGATTTTGGGCGCGCGGCGGTGCAGATTTCGGATTTGATTGAGGCCGAGTTTCGGCGGCTGGCCCCTGAGCACCCACACAAGTACCCCAAGCGCTTACGTTCTTCTTGCCGCTCAATCTTGAAGGGCCGTCAGCACGTCGTTGCCAGCTCCCGAGCGCGCTCGGCGCCGAATCGAAGTGTGCAAGAAGGCACTCGCCACTCGACAACGATCCCCTACCGTGGAGTTGGAGATTAAACCGCAACAGTTGAAAGGCTTAGAAGCAGGCGGCGCCTGATGTAAGACAACAACTTGTTGCATATCCGATAGTATAAGAACGGTCCTTCGCGCCCCAGGGGACAGATTGCATTTTCCCCAGCAGACCCATGCCCCACCGCAAACGCATTCCATATTCCATCATCGGTATCGGTATTGTCGTCGCCTGTGCATTGATGGGCGTTTGCGTGTTGCAGCTTATCCAGAGCCGTGCCGACGCGCTGGACCGTGCCCGCGAAACCTCACGCAACGTTGGTTTGCTGGCAGAGCGCGACATCGAACGCAACATCGAGTTATACGACCTGTCCCTCCAGGCAGCGATCCACAACCTGCAGCTGCCGAACGTCATGTCAGCCCTGCCCGCCGTACGGCGAGCGATTCTGTTCGACCATGCCATGACAGCGGATTATCTGGGCGCGATGCTGATCTTCGACGAGCACGGCAACATCGTTCTAGATTCGTCGAACGACGTGTCCCGGAAGGGCAATTTCGCAGACCGGCGGTACTTCACGATCCACAGGGAAAACCCGAACGTCGGCCTGTACATCAGTGATCCTTATGTGTCTCGCTTGCGAGGCGGCGCGCTGAGCATTGCCCTGTCGCGACGCATTTCCAAGCCGGACGGATCGTTTGGCGGGATTGCCGTCGTTGCGCTGAATCTCGACTATTTTCACAAGCTGTTCGGCGGCATCGATCTTGGCCAGCGTGGCGCCATTTCGCTCATCGGTTCCAATGGCGTGATGGTCATGCGCCAGCCGTACGACCCGAAGATTATCGGGCGCAACATCAGCAAGGCCGCCACATTCCAGAGGTTCCAAACAGCGCGGGAAGGGACGTTTTCAGAGACGGCATCCATCGACGGGGTGCGACGGATTTACTACTTCAAGCACTTCACCAAGCTGCCCCTCATCATCATGGTGGCCGAAGCCGAGGACGAGATTTATGCGGCGTGGCGAGACCGCGCCTTGATCATCGGCGGCCTTGTATTCGCGTTCGGCATCGCGTTCATCGTGCTGACGCTGATGCTCGCTGCGCAGCTGCGCCGCAGAATCCGCGCTGAGTACGAGCTCGAGTTGCTGGCCCGCACCGACGGGCTCACGGGCCTGAGCAATCGCCGTCGATTCGCTGAGCTGCTGGAGAGCGAGTGGCGACGCGCGCGCCGTGCCCGGTCCTCACTGTCTCTGCTCTTCATCGATATCGACCGGTTCAAGTCCTACAACGACACCTACGGACACCAAGCCGGAGATGACGCACTCGCCGCAGTCGCGCGTTGCATTGCCGACAACGTCCGCCGCCCCGGCGATACGGCAGCCCGTTATGGTGGCGAGGAGTTCATTGTGTTGCTTCCCGATACCCCGGAAGCAGGCGCGCGCCAGATCGCCGAGAAAATTCGAACCGCAATCATCCGGCTGTTGATCGAACACGTCGGCAGCGAACTCGGACACGTCACCGTCAGCATCGGCCTGGCTTCCTGGACACCAGACAAAGCGGGAGACACGGAAGCCATCATCAAGGAGGCGGACGAAGCGTTGTATTACGCCAAGGCGACTGGGCGAAACAAGACCGTCTCCTTCCACGACATAGCCGCCGCATCGACGCCTTCGGAACCCGTCGCGGTCACCTAGGATCAGAGCCGCGCGGCCTATCGAACGGTTGCGTGGCACTGCAGGGTACGCCAGGGCGAGTACGTCGCTGCTTGACCAATCGCGCGTTGAAGGCCGTCTGGGTACGGACTTTTTGTCTCCGCTCACCGGTTAACGGCAGACAAAAAAGGCTGTACCAAAATCGCGTGTAAGGCATTGATTCTGCTGGCCTGCTTCCACCTTGGCGAAAAGAAAAGTCTGTACCAAGCAGACTCATCGACAGAAGCAAGAGACACAAAATCTGGCCAACCACATGGCGCCTAGTTGGCCAGACTTTTTATCGTCGACCACGGGCTCGACGTCTGGACAGCCCGTTTTCCGCTGTGGCTATGCGCCGAGGCAGCTGCACTTCACTGCCGGGGGCATCCCAAGTACGGCCGGCCCGCTCGCCTAGGCGGGGACACGCGCTTCGGCGATCGTTTCCGCAGCTGCCGACAAACCAGCCGCTGTCTCGACGCCTTGCCACATCGCAGCTGCCTTCGCGGCCATCATCATGATCGGCACATTAGGGTTAGCCGGAACGAGAGTCGGCATGACAGACGCATCCACAACACTCAGCCCTTCTAGCCCGCGTACGTTCAAATCTGGATCGACCACTGCATCGTCGTCGCTTCCCATTGGGCAAGTGCTGGCAGGGTGAAACTGTTGGCTCGCATTGGCGCGGATGAATGCGTCAATTTCAGCGTCAGTACTGAGCGCGCCAACTGGCATGACCGGCTCGCCACGAAACGCGTCCAACTCCGGTGCGTTGACGATTGCCCAGGTTTGCTTGAAACCTTCCCGCAGGGCCTCAATGTCCTGCGGAGCCGACAAGGAGTTGTAGAACACACGAGGCCGATCAGCCGGATCCGCAGATTTGAGCAGGATCTCGCCCCTGCTCCGTTGGCCCACCAGCTGCGTGCGAGTCACGAGGCAATCCTGATAACGCCGCTTGATGCCCGGAAACCATGTGTCGGCATAGGCCGGCGGCATCTGCAAGTACAGCTGCAGGTCTGGCATCGACAGGTTCTGCTGCGATTTGATGAAGCCGATGATGACGCCCGGAAGCCTCGACGACGGCCCGCTACGTAGCAGCACCGCTCGCAGCATGTTCACCGCGGCCTTGTCGAACCGGAGGGATTTCTGAAATGGACTGGGCTGTTTCCGTTTCCACATCATCGGGAACGCTAAATGGTCTTGCAGGTTCTTCCCCACCGGCAGATCGATGATTGGACTGATTCCCATCGATTGCAGATGATCCGCTGGTCCCACACCCGACAGCATCAGCAAATGCGGTGTATTGATGGCCCCGAGGCAAAGGACTGTCCGCCGAGAGTAGACCTGCTCTCGCGCGCCGCTCCGCACATATTCGACACCGATGGCGCGTCTTCCTTCGAACAACACCTTGGTCGCCATCGCTCCGGTCAGAACGGTGAGATTGGGGCGCCCCAGAACCGGATGCAGAAAGGCTTTTGCTGAAGACGAGCGTCGGCCCCCTTGATGGTGTATTGCAGAACCCCGAATCCCTCAGGTTGGTCGCCGTTGTGATCTTGCGAGATGGGATAGCCCAGTGAGCGAATGGCGTCGAACCACGCCGGTGCGATGGGATCATCGATCGGTGGGGTCAGCGCCCCGAGTTCGCCGGCCCCACCTCGCCATGCATTCTCGCCGCCATCCCAAGCTTCACACTGCTTGAAGTAGGGCAGGACGTCCTTGTAGCACCAACCCGGCGCACCTTCATCCGCCCACGCATCATAGGTAGCGGGATGTCCACGCGTGTGTGCCATGTAGTTGATCGACGAACCGCCACCGATCACCCTGCCGTGCGGAATATCGTTTCTTCGACCCCCGAGCCCGGGATCTGGCTCTGACACATCCGACCACCGATATAGGTTGTTGGCTGTCATGTGAACGATGCCTACGGGCAATCCGATCATCGGATCGCGATCCCATTCGCCCGCCTCCAAGAGCAATACACGCACATTTGGATCTGCCGTCAGCCGGTTGGCCAATACGCATCCCGCCGATCCGGCGCCGACGATGACAATGTCGAAAGACTTGTCGATGTGGTCTTTGTGGCCCACTACGAATCCTCCTGCAAACCGCTCACTGGCTCGTGTATTTGAGAGATGGGTCGAAGCTGCCACCGCAGACCGGCAGTCGTTGCCTCTCTTTGCATCCCGCGACGTCGCGCAATAGCGCCTCCCCGGTTGAAAGGAGTTTGCGCATAAATCCGATCTTAGTCAATTATTTAAGTGAGCTGGGCAACAGATACCTCAACACGTCCACGCACCGTCCGCCGGTTCTGCCAGCGTTGCCTACCGTTAAATTTGCGCATCTTGCGACCTAACTGAAGCGCCATGTCTGATATTTGTACGGTACTACGCAGCGCCTAGGGGCTATCCCGGAGCCCTCCCGAGTCTAGTTGCCTCTTGTGCGAAGTGCTGATATAACTCGACTAACGCCGGCTTTTTGAGGCCGTGCAGCACATTGGAGTACCTCACACAGGAGTCCGCAATGTTGATCGGCAAGTTGGGCCCCGTCATGCAAGTCGCCTATGTAGTCGACGACGTTGATGCGGCCATCGCGCTCTGGAACAAACTCGGCATCGGGCCATTCTTTGTCTCCCGACACATTCAGTACGCGGAGCAGACATATCGAGGCCAGCACACCGAATGCGACATCACGGCCGCGTTTGCGTACTCGGGCGACCTGCAGATCGAATTGGTCGAACAACACAACGCGGCGCCCTCCGCCTTTGCGGATTTTCAAAATCGGTACGGTGCCGGCGTACAGCACGTTGGGTTGTTGTCCAACGACATAGCGGCTGACACCGCCACCCTTGCCGATCAAGGGTTCTCACCCCTGCATCGCACGCTCTCTTCCATTGGCGTTGAAACCGTCTTCTTCGAGCCCCCGTTGCTTGGCGGCACAGTCCTGGAATTGATCCAGGCGAGCCCCCTGATCACGGAAGGATTCGCCCAGATGAAAGCGGCAGCCCAAGCATGGGACGGCACGGGTCCCTCTGTCATTGAGTTCTAAGCACACCTACCCACCCATCGTCATGACGACCGACGGGCCCTTGTGCGACTTTTGGAGAATTTGAACGATGCTAAAAATCGGCGATACCGCTTACCCCTCCTTGAAGGGCAAGGTCTCGGATGACGAATGGAACATTCGGGTACAAACAGCTGCGTTGTTCCGCCTCATTCCTTTCATGGGGTGGGATGACCTTTCCATGCAATTGGTCTCGGCACGCGTAGGGGACGACTTTCTCGTCGCCCCATCGGGATTGCTGTTCGAAGAAGTCACTGCGTCCAGTCTCGTCAAAATCAATCTGGAAGGCGATGTCGTCTCGGAAAGCCCATTCGGCCCTGTTCAAAACGCGTGGTACCCCATGCGGGCCGTACATGAGGCTAGGCCGGACGCAAACTTCGTGATCCACTCCCACGACGACATCATTGCTGCGGTGGCCTGCAATGCTGATGGCCTATTGCCGATCTCTCAGTCCGCAGCCTTCGCGATTGCAGACGGCTTGGCCTATCACGACTACGAAGGCGTCGAAACATACGAAGAACGCATACCTTCTTTGCAGCGGTCTCTCGGCGCCAACAATAACGCTGCGATCCTGCGTAACCACGGACTTCTGACGCTGGGGTACGAAGCAAAACATGCCTTCATGCGGCACTACAACATCCGCAAGGCTTGCCGCATTCAGTTGCTGGCGAACAGTGCGAAACATGGGGAATTGATCCGCTTTCCGCAGTCTCTTCTCGATGAGTTCCGCCATGAACTCATGCGTGTTGGTCAAGCTGACGGCACGATGGATCCATGGCCTGGAATGCTGCGTAAGCTCACCAAGCTGGATCCGAGCTTCATGGACTAAAGGCGCCGCAGAATGCAAAAGATTCAGATCAATGGCGCTCAGTCGCTGATTCAGACGCTCGTCAACTGTGATGTCGATGTGTTTTTGGCAACCCAGGTACGTCGGAGATGCACTTCGTGGCCGCGTTGGATTCTGCGCCGACCATGCGAAGCGTCCTCTGCTTGTTCGAGGGCGTGGCCACCGGTGCAGCCGACGGCTATGGCCGTGTTGCCGGCAAGCCTGCGGCAACCTTGTTGCACCTCGGCCCGGGGCTGGCGAACGGCCTGGCCAATCTGCATAACGCGCGCCGGGCGAACACGCCCATCGTCAATATCGTCGGCGATCATGCGACGTACCATCTTCAGTACGATGCGCTGCTGACGTCGGATATCGTCGGTTTTGCTCGACCGGTGTCCTCCTGGATTCACGAGTCGAAATCGGCGAAGACAGTGGCGGCCGATACCGCCCGCGCCGTGCAGGCTGCACGATCGGCTCCAGGATGCATTTCGACACTGATTCTTCCTGCTGATACCGCGTGGGACGAGGCTGAGCGGCCTGCGGATCCGCTGCCTCACCGCGGGCCTGAACCTGTATCAGCCGCCGCCGTCGAGGCTGCCGCCGCGCTTCTGCGCAATGGCAAGAAGACGGCACTCATTTTGCGCGCGAATGCACTGTATGGGGCAGGTCTTGAAGCCGCAGGACGCGTCCAGGCGGCCAGCGGCGCACGCCTTCTCTGCGATACCTTCGCCCCGCATACGGAACTCGGCGCCGGACGCGTACCAGTCGAACGTATTCCCTATTTCGCGGAGCAGATCGTCAGCTTCCTCGAAGGGACGGAACAGATCATTCTCGTCGGTAGCAAGCCGCCGGTCTCGTTCTTCGCCTACCCGGGAAAATCAAGCTGGTGCACACCCAAGGGATGCCACCTGAGTTACCTGGCACACCCGCATGAAGATGCTTGCGGCGCCCTCGCAGCTTTGGCCGACACATTGGGCGCACCACCGCAGGCAGCGAAGCGCGTACCGCTCCAACTGCCTGATATGCCTAGCGGGAACCTGACGCCTTTGGCAATCGCGCAGGTCATGGCGAACCTGACGCCCGAACAAGCGATCTTCGCTGACGAATCAGCGACGAGCGGCCTTGCCCTGCTGAGTACGATGGCCACCGGCCGACCGCACACCCATCTTCCCTTGACTGGCGGCTCCATCGGCGACGGCCTGCCCGTTGCCGTCGGCGCAGCGATCGCAGCGCCGAATCGCAAGGTGGTCTGCCCGCACGGAGATGGAGGCGCTGCCTACACCATGCAAGCGCTATGGACAATGGCTCGTGAGAATCTGGATATCACGGTTGTCATTTATGCCAACCGCTCCTATGGAATCCTGAACATCGAACTGCAGCGGGTCGGCGTGCAAGAGACCGGACAAAAGGCACTCTCGATGCTGGATCTTCACAACCCGGAAATGAACTGGACGAAGATCGCCCAAGGCATGGGGGTAGAGGCGGCTCGCGCTACAACCGCAGAAGCGTTTGCGGACCTCTATCGCTCAGCCATGCAGCAACGAGGTCCTCGGCTTATCGAAGCGATGATCTAAAGGCCGCGGTGACGGGACGCGTTCCTTAGCGAATTTGACGCCCACCAGAAGATGCGGCCGCCACGCGGCGCATCGATCTGTTGCGGTTCCCGCCAATCTTGCTGGCGCTCCGGCACATGCCAGCACCACGTCTTCAGATCCCGGTCATCGGTCTCCTCTGGGGTCTTTCTATGCCGTGTCAGCACGGCATTTTTTCGCCTCGTATTGGGAAGTCCAGCACGAGGCCGAATCAGCACTCCAAAGTGCCAGACGGCCTTACCTCACGTTACGAAGCCAAGACCTGATCTACTGGTGTCATTGCGCGCTTGCCGGCACCCGCTGTTTGCTGATCGCGCCGCGCTCAAAAAGGCTTGGTATTCCTGGTCGGGTACGAACAAGCCCCCCGTCGTCCAAATGACGTGTGTGGAGTTCGCTACGTATTGATGGAGACCGTGGTGCTGCAGATACTCGGCGCCCTCGCCTGGGGACGTAAGCCAGCGGGGCCCATCGAAACCAGCCGCCGCGGACGGCTCGATCCGAAGAGACTCTGCAACTGCAGCGGTGTGAACATGCTGGAAGAGCCGCTCATCGTCTACAGTGAAAACGCCTCCCAACGCAGTCCGCATGGTAGAGACTGCGCGCGCGGACGCACGTGGAACCGCTAATCCATCCGCCTCGGTCTGGTTGTCCAGACCGATGTCGTACACCGCGGGATTGCTCCCGCTTGGGTCGAGCATCGAAAGAAAAAAGCATGGCGACGCCACGGGTTCGGCAAAGAAGCAATGCACATGCGGTCCAAAAACATGAGCAAGGCCAAACGCGATGCCAGATGGTGCGCCACCAACGCCGCAAGGCAGATACACAAACAACGGATGCCGTTCATCGACGACAACCCCTGAGGCATGCAGTTGACTCTTCAGACCTAACGCAGCTGCGCTGTAACCCAGGAACAGCGACAGGGAATCCTCATCATCAACAAAGTACGACTTCGCATCGCACTCCGCTTGACGTCGGCCCGCCGCCACCGCAGCCGCATAGTCCCCCTCGTGTTCAACCACCGCGACGTTCCGCTTGCGCAATCGGTCCTTTTTCCATTGTTTGGCGTCAGCAGACATGTGCACCGTTGCCTTGAACCCCAGCGCGGACGCAATCACACCGATGCTCAATCCCAGATTGCCGGTCGAACCAACCGACACCTGATATTGGCCAAGGAATGCCCGCGCTTCGGCATCCAGGAGGCCGGCAAGGTCACCTTCGGAAGCAAAACCATGAACGACAGCGAGATGCTCTGCTAACTCCAGGACTTCATGGATGCCGCCTCGCGCCTTGATCGATCCGGCAACCGGCAGCCCATGGTCTGCCTTCACAAATACATGTCCTGCAAAAGGCGGCAAGCCAAGTGCTTCTTGCAGAAAGCTTGCTCGAATCAATGGTGATTCGATGACTCCACCGGTGGCCTCCAGTTCGGGAAACAACTGAAGCAGCACGTGCCTGAAATTTGCAAAGCGGTTTGCGGCTTCAGTGACATCGGCCATGCCGATGATTCGCTCTCCCCATGAGCATACGGGCATCCCATCATGGGAACGATTCGGGTTCGTCCACAACTGCGGTCTACGCGCCTCCAGCGCAGCGATCGCGTCAGCGGAGGCGAGTGTCAGATGCATCCTGTCCATGGAAAACAAACTCTTAGAGGGAAGGAAAACCAGATGGGAGCGTTCTCGTCCGCAAGAACGTTAAGAAACAGAAGGCTGTTCGCTATGCAGCTCCACTGGAGCAGGCGCGACGATGCGAGAGTCAAAAGCCCTGTAGAACGAGATTACGACAAGCGCCAGAGCGTTCACGATCATCGGGATCACCGAGACCGCCAGACGTATTGACCAGATTGCCGAGTGCGGTTGTTCAACGAAACCCTCTTGAGTCTCCACCAGGCCGGACAATGAGAACAAGCCTCCGGCAACCAATGCCCCCAATGCAAATCCCAGTTTTTCGCCGGCGACGAACACTCCGCTAAGCACCGCCTCTGACTGCGGCGCGTCGCTCCGGCTGTCTCCATGCTTGATGCAGTCCGCCAGCATCGAATAGGCAAACACCTGAATGCCACCTTCACTCATCCCCAAGATGGTTGCAATGGCCAACACAAATGGCACCGGGGTCGTTGGATGGACCATCAGGTACCCAAGGGCGGCGGTGCCGGCGACAACAAGTGCCACCGCAAATGAGCCGAATTTGCCGACAAGCTTGCCGAGATACACAAACAGCGGAATCGCCGCGACAGATGCCCCGAAGGTCAGAAAGAAGAGAAGCGACAGGAAATCGGCGTCTCGATGCAGCACGTAAGTGACGAAGTACGCCAAGGTTGCCCCCAGCACTCCGCTTCCAATGACGTGAAGAACATAGGAAAAAGCAGCAACAATAAGGGACGGTTGTTGACCAGCGCACCCCAAATCTCGGCTTTCGTCAGATGCGGAGCGTCCACATGTCGGGCTGGCTCCTTGGAAGTGAGGAACGTCGTCATCACGCTCACCGCCATGACGCTCCCCATCACGATACCCATCGCCAGATATCCGGACCGACCTCCCCCAAATTTCTCAACGATCAATGGGGCACCAGCGCCCGCCAGCACGCAGCCCAGCATGGAGTACACGGCGCGATAGGAATTGAGCGTTGTACCGTCGTGGTAGCCCGTCGCGATCTCGCTGTTCAACGCGCAATAGGGCACCAGGAAGGATGAATAGCAGAACGTGCAGATACTGAAGACCCCCGCCACAAAGCAAGCCGAGGCCAGCGGCGAACTGAACGGCGCTCCCCAAATGAAGCCAAATGCCGGCAGGATCGTCAATCCGGCGAACAGAATGTAGGGACGCCGACGGCCCAGCGACGTTGACGTTCTGTCGGACATGCCGCCCACCACCGGACTCGAAATCAGATCTACGATCTTCGGCAGAACTGCAGCCAGCGTGGCGACGCCCACGGAGATGCCCAGGATGTTCGTCATGTAGAACATCAGCAAGATGCTCGGCGTGACGGAGTAGATTCCGCTCGACAGATCTCCGATGGTGTAGATCGGATACCTGACCAGACGCGATGCTTTCGGCTTGTCCATGGTGCACAACGCTATGCCGTGGTTAGGGTGCCGCGGGGTGACCGGCTGTCTCCGCCCGAAGCTGCGTCAAGCGGCTCCATAAGAGCCGACGCTTCTACATCCGTTCCTCTGCGAGAGGTATTTCACGGCGGCTGCCCGGCCGAGGCAACAATCGCCTCGAGTCGACGCATCGACCGTAGCAACACTTTCAGCGTTGTGAAGCCCGCTGTAGCAAGGCCTCAATTGCCGCTAACGATTCGGGCTCGTCCAGAAGGGGAGGATGCCCGCGGCCTTTGACCGTTGTCAGAACAGTGTCGGCATGCGCCTCCACCATGCGCTCGGCGCAGTCGGCCGTAAAGAAGTCTGAGGTCTCGCCACGAAGCAGAGCGACTGGGACGCCACGCGTCGCTAGAAACTGCGGCCATAGATCTGGCCTTTCGGCCTTCATCCGTTGCGCATCGACAAGCGAGCGAAGGTCGAAGTCCCGGGCATATCTACCAGGCGTCAACTCTCGATAGGCTCGCAACATCAGATCCACCCAACGGTCTTCGGAGAGATCCGGGTACGTCTTGCCGAAGTGCAGCTTTACGCGATCCACTGCTTCGTCAAAGCTGAAGTCCGATGCGTCGACGTTGTCCGCCATTCTTTTAGCAGACTGCTCCACGACCTCGGCGCCGAGGTCGTTCAGAACGATACCTGACACGCGCGTCCCGCTCTCTCCCGCCATATCCATCGCGATGATGCCCCCAAGAGCAACGCCCAATACCGCAACCGGGCCAATGTCGAGATGGTCCAGCAGATCTTTCACGTCCCGCATGACGAGATCGTAGTGATAGTCCTTGGGGTCGCTGTACCGCGTAGAGAAACCGCGCCCGCGGAGATCCGGGGCCACCACACGGACACCCTTGGCCGCGAACGTCCTGCCCAAGTCGCAGAAGTCGCGGGAGTTCCGCATGAACCCGTGCAAACACAATAGCGGCACAGAAGACGCGGGGCGCGCCGGGACGAAATCTCTATAGAAAAGCTTCGCTCCCGTAGAAGTTACAAACCACGCCTCTTTGCCGCTCTCGACACTTCCGTCCATGGCAGTTCCCCTAGCATGCGTCCCGCCCACCTCGGGCGATCGTTGGTGTCAAACATTGATCCAAAAGCTGACGTTAGTCAAGTTTTATCGTACACTGGGATCCACAAGGGGTCATCGCGCCCCGTTCTCACGACGACGTCATCTCACGTACATGAAAGACACCACCATCGTTATCGGCGCAGGCATCACCGGCCTCACAGCGGCGCACACATTGAAGGAAGCAGGTCGAGATGTTGTCGTCTTGGAGGCGTCAAACCGCCCCGGCGGGCGAATCGTCCGCCTGACAAGAAAAGGGGATGCAGCAGAAGGCGGAGCGCAAGGCATTCATTCCAACTACAGAGAAATGCTCAAGCTGGTGAACTCCTATGGGTTGTCCCAAGACCTGATGCCCCAATCGAACGTCCAAGCCGGTTATTTGGATCGCCGGGGCAATATCCAATTTCCGCAAGGGAACTTGGGGCTTGCCAAGCTGCTGGGCCTGCGGGGAACATTGGATCTCACGTGGTTTACGATCCGGTATCTTGCCATGTCGAAACGATTTTCGTTCTTTGAAACAGAGAAAGACATTCCGGAATACGACAATGTTTCGGCTGCGGACGCGTTTTCTTGGGCCGGCAGCAACTTTAAGGATTTTGTGCTCCGCCCCGCAGCCCATGGAATGGCAAATACAACGGCCGAGCATACGAATCTATATCACACGCTCAATCTCATAAAGATGTTTGGCACATCCAAAGTCATGACGCTGCGCACAGGCAATGTCACACTTGCCGAACGGATGGCCAAACGGGTCAATGTGCAATATGAAACGGCGGTATCAAAGATCCTCACGAATCGAGGCAAGGTCGAAGGCGTCCTTCTTGAAAACGGAACCACACTAAGTGCAAAGCACGTTATCGTCGCATGCTCCATCGATCGGGCTGCCGAGCTCGTCCCCGATGGTATGCAGACAGCAAAAGAGTTTCTGTCTTCATTCCCAAATGCCCCTTTCTCGCTGGTGTACTTTTTCCTTGATCGCCCTCTCCAAACAGAGGCGTTCGTGTACATGGGGCACGCCTACCGGGATACCGTCTTTAACATGGCTTTGAATCACACGGTCAAGACTCCGCACCTGGTGCCAAGTGGCAAGGGATCATTTCCGCATGGCCTTGCTATCCCGATGCAGCGCGTCTCGCCCAGCAAAGTGAGTCAGACCTGATCATCCAAGCGTTACGCGACGTGGAGGCCTTCTTCCCAGGGATTTCTCAATGGGTTGATGAGGCACGCGTGCAGCGGCATACGTGGGGTGTTGGCCGCTTCGCTCCGGGCCAGCATGCTAAGATTCTCGCGTTCAAGAAGGAGGCTGAATCGTTTGACGGGATTTCATTCGCCGGCAACGATTACGATGGTGTCCACATGGAATCCGGCGTCCGTGGTGGCCTACGTGCAGCAGAACGAGCGCTGAAAGGCAATAAATAAAACGCTGACCCGTCGCTGAGCGCCTTTAATCTACAGAGGATTCACCCAGAGTGTCAGGATCAAAAATCACGCCTCCCGACGATGAACCGGTGCGCCAAAAGGCTTCGCACCGAAAAGGACGCACCGCAGAGGTGCGGCGATCCCCTCGCGTGCCAACTCAAGAGCGAAGCAGGCGCAGATATCAAGCGATTATCGAGGCAACCGAACATTTGCTGCAAACCGCAAATATCGAAGATATTAGTCTCTACGATATTGGAAAGCAGTCCAAGATAGCGCCCGCCTCTGTGCATTACCTGTTCAATACGGTCACCGCAATCCATATTGAGTTAAACAAGATATACAACGAGCGGCTAACTGCCATCGTTCTGGAGCAGAGCAAGCGCCAGGCTGCCAAAAAGAACCCAAGCTGGCAAGATTGGGTTAAAGCTGTGATGGCGGATGCCCGTGATGTGCTCAACAACAATCGAGCCATGAGTGAAATCATGTTGGGGCCAACATTGCATCGCCAAAGTCGGATTAACAACCTGATGCACAATAAAACATTCGGGCAGGCTTCGCTCGAGGTAATGCGGGAAGCCTATGTCATGCCGGAAATCCCAAATCTGGAACGCTACTTCATGTTCTCTACAGAACTCGGGGAGGCGTTGTGGTCGGGCTCTTATTCCGCCCGGGGCGAGATAGACGACGAAACGTTCGCGGAGTCTGTTCGGGCCACGCTCGCGTATCTGAGATGCTTCCTGCCGGAAACCCTGGTTCTAAAAGAGCGTCAAGCAGAAAGCGCAGCGTAGGCCGCAATCTGGAGCCTCGACGAGCAACAACTCTCGGCTCGTAAGCTGACGATTAATCGATTTACATCAGATTTTTCGCTCCCTATCCATTGACTTGAGCCATGCTGGGAAGCGCGGGCGCCCCGGACCGTGCTTCCCTCGCCGCAGTCAGTTGCCGGTTGCACCCATGATCGACTTTGTTTCTAGAAACTCGTCGATCCCAGCCGCACCCCACTCTCGGCCGTTTCCGGATTGTTTGTATCCGCCAAACGGCGCAATGGGATCCACCCCAGCCCCGTTGAGGTGCACCATGCCAGTACGCATCCGCCGCGCCACGCGCTGCGCCTCGTCAACATCCGGACCGTAAACGTAGCCCGATAAGCCGTAGATCGAGTCGTTGGCGATAGCAACCGCCTCTTCCTCATCGCGATATGGAATGACGACGAGGACGGGTCCGAAGATTTCTTCCTGTGCGATACGGAACATGTTGTGCGGGACTGTGAAGACCGTGGGCGCAACGTAGAAGCCTCGGTCAGTGCCTTCCACCGTGCTCAAACCACCGCTCACCAGCGTGGCGCCTTCATCCAGTCCCACTTGAATCATTTCGCGGACCTTAAGAAACTGCCGGCGGTTGGCGATGGGGCCCATGGTCGTGCTCGGGTCCATGGGGTCACCCACCACAATGCGTTTGCACGCCTCCACCGCTATCGCTTGCACTTCTGCAAGGCGGTGCGCAGGTACCAGCATGCGTGAAGGCGCCGTGCATGTCTGACCGGAGTTGCTCATCATGCTGAGCACCCCGTGTGTGACAGCGGTCGGGAAATCGGCTCCATCAAGAAGGATGTTGGCCGACTTCCCACCAAGCTCGAGACACACGTTTGACGGTATCTGCTGCGGCCTTGGTCACCTGTGCACCGGCGCTTGTCGAACCGGTCAACGAGACCATATCGACCAGTGGATGCGAGGCAAGTACCTGGCCGAGGCGACCGCCTTCTCCCTGGACCATATTGAAGACGCCGGGAGGAACGCCAGCCTCCTCCAGGATTTCCGCAAACAGCACTGAGGAGTAAGGAGCGTTCTGGCTGGGCTTCAGAACGATGGTGCAACCTGCTACCAAGGCTGGGGCGACTTTGCAGGCGACCTGGTTCATCGGCCAGTTCCACGGCGTGATCATGGCGCACACACCGACCGGCTCTTTGACCACGCGCGTGGACGGCAACTGAACCTCAAAGGCATGCGCCTTCGCGACGGCTGCCGTCGCACGGAAATGCATCATGCCTGCGGGGGCTTGTGCAGGCATCGACAGCGCATGGAGGGGCGCTCCCATTTCCAACGTGATGGCACGCGCCATGTCGTCCATCCGCCGTTCATATATGTCGGCAATGCGCTCCAGGAGCGCGATGCGTTCAGCAAGCGGCGTCTGAGAATAGGCGGGAAATGCATCGTACGCAGCCTGAATCGCGAATACAGCGTCAGCTTCGTCTCCGAAGACAACACTGCCCGATACCTCTTCTGTCGCGGGATTGATCACATCGTGATGGCGGCCGCCACCGCTCGGCGGTACCCAACGGCCGTTGATGAAGGCGCATTGAAGATGCGCTGAGTCTTTTCCAATGGTCACGCGTTGTCTCCTTGCCGAATGCGTCGGCTTAGTTCTGGTTTTGGGGCTTTGCGGCGGGGTCCTGTACGACGCCTCGTTGCGAGAACATCAGCCATTTCCCCGGCCCCGTGGGCAATGCCGCCGTCAGCGGTGCGCCGCCGGCACGGATCGATTCGGTGAAAGTCCGACCACCGTCATGGCTTTGGGCCGCGAAGCCATCGAGGCCGACGACCATCACGTCGCCGTTTCTGGCCGCGATGGATGTGATGGAGCTGGCGGCTTTCAAAGGTATTCGCGTCCAGCTCCGGCCGCCGTCTTCGCTGCGCATCAACGTTCCGCGCTGGCCGCCGACTAGCAGCACGCCGCCGTCCAGCATCGCCCCGCACCACAGAGAGCCGTTGTAGCCGGTGTCGAGGTATTCCCATGTCCTGCCATAGTCGACCGAGTGCAGAACCTGGCCCTTCTCTGCAGTCGCATATATGCCCCCCTTTCCGTCGGGAAAGAGGCCAAGCAAGTTGAAGTCAGACTTGGTGCCCGCTTTGGGATTCACGCGCTGCTCTGTCCAGGTGGCACCGCCGTCCTGCGTCACCAGCACGAGCGACCACAACCCCACTGCAACGCCACGCTGTGGATCGAAGAAATGCACCGCAAAGAGGGGGCGATCCTCCTCGGTGCTCAACCGTTGAATTCGCCATGTTTCACCACCATCGGTGGTGGCAAGGATCACCCCCCAGTGGCCCACGGCCCATCCTGTTCTCGGACCGGCAAAGCTGACGCTCGTCAGAACTGAACTCACCGGCACCTGCTGTGCCTGGTGGAAAGAGGCACCTCCATCATCGGACAGCAACACGACGCCGTTGGCGCCCACGCTGACCAGACGGTCGCCCGCCCACGCCGCACCTAGCACCGGAGACTGTGTCGCGATGGGAGATTTCGCTGCGGGAATCGGAACCAATTTTTCGGATTGGGATGCAGCATTGGCAACCACGGCCAGTACAGGCGCCGCAGCAATGACGAAGGCTCGAAGGATGCGCGAATGAAGGATCTTCATGGTTCGTCTCCCCACATCAATGCGCCAGGAGGCCCGGCGCACGCGCGGGGCCGCGGCGTGGGAATAGCCGTTCCAGCCAAACCGCAAAAGCAGGAAGAACGGTCATCGCCATCACCATATTGACCAGGAACATGAACGCGAGCAGCTTGCCCATGTCGGCTTGGAACTTCAGTGCGGAGAACGACCACGTTGCCACCCCAACAGCCAGCGTCAGTGCCGTAAAGATCGTGGCTGTGCCGACCTCCAGAATCGAGTGCTCCAGCGCCTTGACGATACCCACTCCATTGGCCAGATGGAGTTGCAGGCGGTTATAGATGTAGAACGCGTAGTCGACGCCGATACCCACCGCAAGCACCATCACAGGAAGCGTGCCCACGGTCAGGCCGATCTCAAGCTCTTTCATGAACCAGTAGCCGATAAACGTGCCGATCGTGAGCGGGAGACAACAGGCCAGTACGGCGCGAACGTCCCGATAAGCGAGGAAAACCAGCAGGACGATCGTGGCATACACGTACAGCATCATGGGGAGTTCGCTGTGCTCGATCACTTCGTTCGTTGCCGCCAAGACGCCCGCGTTGCCTGAGGCAAGCCGGATCGTGACGCCGGGGAGTTTCTCCGTGTCGCGGAATGTCTTCACCGCGGCGATCACGCGATTGATCGTGGTGGCTTTGTGATCGGAGAGATAGATATGCACCGCACTCATGCTGCAATCCTTGCGCATGATTCCGGGAAGCCGCCCCACTTCTACGGCCATCGCCGCGTAATTCGCGGGATCAATGGGCGTCGCGGACATCTTCGGATTTCCTTCGTTGTAGCCTTCGTTGTATTGGCGAAGCAGCGACGAAAAGGACGTAATGGACAACACTCCATTTACGGGCTGCATTGCCCAGACGAACCGGTCCTGGTATGTGGCAATCTGGACGTTCTCGCACGAGTTGGACGGCGCCTGAAAGACGACCGTGAGCCAGTCCAGCCCGATGTCGTAGTTGGTGGCGATCGAAACAGCGTCTCGGTTGAATCGGGCGTCTGCACGCAACTCCGGCGCGCCCGCCTGCAACGTACCGACCACGCGATCCCGGCTCTGCCAGGCCGCCGTGGCAAACACGCCGGCCGCGATGACAAGAACGAGTGCTGCATTTCGGGGAACCGCAACGCGTGCCAGGACATGCAGCCAACGTGCCCGTTGTACCGCCCTCGCTTCCATGCTTTTGGCATACGCAGCGTCCACCTGAAGCATCGATGCCGCAAGGGGAAGCATGACCAGGTTCGTGATGATCTTGTACGCAACGCCAAGCGATGCCGTGATGGCCAATTCGCGCACCATCGGAATCGGGACAAGAACCAGCGTGGCGAAGGAAACGAACGCGGTGATGAGCGCAAGCGTTCCGGGCACCAGAAGACCACTGAAACTCGAGCGCGCAGCGCGGTCCACAGACTTGCCGTGAGAGATCTCTCGAACGATGAAGTTGATCTGCTGAACACCATGCGAGACGCCGATGGCGAACACGAGGAAGGGCACCAGCACACCCAACGGATCAAGCCCGTACCCCAGCAAATACAACGTCCCGAATTGCCAGATCAGCGAAAAGAGCGAGCAACTCAGTGGCAATATCGTCAAGCGAATCGATCGACAGTACCAATACACAGCCAAGGCGGTTAGCAACAGCGCCATCAGGCAGAACTGCAGGACGGCGGCAGCGCCCTCAGCGATGTCACCAATCTGTTTGGCGAAGCCGATGATCTGGATCTCGTACTTGTCGTCCTCGAACTTCTTGCGTAGCTCAGACTCCAGCATCCTGTCGAACGACACATAGTCGATACGCTTACCGCTGGCGTTCACCTCGTTCAGGTCGGCCGTCACCATGGCACTGGTTTGGTCTCGCGAGACCAGGCTGCCGACAAAGCCCCCTGCGCCGTCGACCGAGAGATATCGCCGATGGCCGTTGCATCCAGGCGGTCCGGGGTGACCGTGCCCGGGATGAGTGGATCGGCCCGGAACCCTTCCTCGGTGATTTCGTTGACGAAGGAATTCGGCGTCCATAAAGACTGGACGCTGCTGCGCGACACATAGGGCAGGAACGTGACGGCCTGCGTGACGTCGTAAAGGCGCTTCAAGCCCTCCGTCGTCCAAATGGTTCCCTTCCTGGCTTTTACGACGATCGTCAGGCGGTTTGCGCCCAACAGATCATCTCGGTATTCGTTGAATGTGGCGATATATTCGTGCCCCACGGGAAGCTGCTTCTCGAAGCCAGCATCCATTCGCAGCTTGACCGCAAACCATCCCATCGCAACGGTGAAAGCGATGAGTAATCCAAGCACAAGCCGCCTGTGGCCGAATAGCGCGTGCTCGAGCATGTTTAAGATCCGGACGAGCGCGCTCGAACGCGCCGACTCGGCAACAGGCGACGACTTCATGATGACCTCAGAAATTGCGGGATGCGACGATGCCGAAGAAGTCTCGGTCACGTAGCGGGTTCTTGAGCGGGTTGGTCGATCCCATGAACCTTGTGTAGTTCAGGCCGATCTGCCAGTTGGCCGGGTTCTGTACAAAGTTGACGTACAGGTTCATCGAGCTCACACCTCGCACGAACTGCGCATTGATGTTGGGGGTCTGGCCAAAGAGTCCGTATCGGAAGTACACGCCTGGATTGACCTGCCAGCCCTGCACCAGTGTCCCGTCATACACCCAGTTGAAGTCGACATTGATGCCGCCGGAGTACTTTGTTCCGGCCGAACTGCCGGGGCTGTTGAGCGCACCCGTGGCAAAGAGATCGTTGAATTCGTTACCCCACAACAAACCACCAGCCGCAATAGGTGACCCTCCGTAGCTCTTATGGAGCCCCGGGTAGGCGATCACGACCGTTTCGGTGGTGAGCGTGGCCGTTTGCGCTCCCAAGAGATTCAAGAGCGCGCCTGCGTTTCCGGGCTGAAGTGCATAGAGCGAAGTCAGGTGCCACTGAAAGCGTTTTTCGTCGACCCAGCAATTACCCCCTGGGCCACGCAACCACTCGCCGGGTTGAGCGGCACGGCATCCCGGGGCCGGAAGGAGAGCTCCGTTCCAATGGCCATGTCGCCCACCGGAAAATTGGCGCTGACACCAAACATGTGGCGGTTTTCCGGATACTTGAAAACGGTAGCGCCGTCAGCAGCGAGAGACGTCTGGGGTAGCTTGTCGTGATACGCGATCGCGTAGACCCCAAGATTGATGTCCGTTCCGTCCGGTTGATAGCGTGCGGCAAAGCCAAACTGACCGCCGTTCTTGGGACGCGCTTCTCGCACACCGTAAGCACTCTCGCCCGCTCCGATGATGGACGAGGACCAGTAGCTACCTACCGGAGGCAAGTAGCTCTTGTTCCAGTTGCTCTGGACGTACCCCTCCACATTGACCCCATGCCCGAGGCCTGAGGCAACACTAAGGATTGGGGCAGGCAGAACAAATTCCTTGACCTGTGCACCTGGCTGAGACGCCCGGTTGATATCGATGGCGTTCGTCGCATTGATGCCGCCGATCTCGAAAATACTCTCGCCCCAACTGATGACCTGGTTCCCGACCCGGACTCGCGCCTGCTGGTCACCGACACTGAACTGCTTGCTGACCCAAAGATCGAGCAACCGAGCCTTGAAGCGAATATTGCTGCGGGCATCCGATGCAAGCCCGCCACTGATATCGGGGAGAAGCGGCAAGCGCGTCCTGTCCGCTGGTTGCTCCAGTAGTGCGCGTGCCCGCGTAGTCGTACACCCAGGAGCCGCGGGCCATGAACGCGAGCCCCTCTGTCGGCATTTTCAACAGCAACTCGTGGCTACCCTTGAGGTACGTCGTAAAGGCATTGCCTTTGTTGTAGTTGATGTTGCCTTGGTCGCTAAGGCCGCTGATCTGCCCGAGACTCCCACCGCCCGTGCGGGCCCCGGTGGCTGGGTCATAAGTCGGCGACACGAGGTTTTCGCTTTGCGATGCCGTGCGAACACCAACCCCCGCAGAGACTGTCGAATCGAGGCTCCCCTGGATCGTGTCGTTAGAGAACGTAAAGGCGTTCGCCCCCGTGCAACCCAGCGCGATGAGCGCTGAAACGGCCCCACGCACGGCAGCACCACGCTCTTGAGAGCGAGTGAAAGAGAGGTTTTTCATTGTCGATGTCCTCTCTTTCAACGCTCGCTCAACGCGCGAAGGTTTTCAGCGTTGTAGAAGCTCGCCTTGAAGTGCGGATCGTCGGCGCCATCCACAATCCATTTCGCATCTTTTCCTGCCGCGAGCATCGATCCGTCGACAACGTAGCGGCCATCATTCAGGTTGTATTGCGCGAAGACGAGAGACATACAGGCTCCCGTCTCATACACGGGAATCGAATATCCTTCCCGCACCTTGGAGATCTTGCCCTGGGCGTCATAGTCCACCGCACCAGCAAGACCCCAGCTATCTTCGTCGATGTAGAAGAGACGCTTAGGCGCGGAATGCCGAACACCTTGTTTGACCGTCGCCTCTACCAACCACACGCGGTGGAGCTCATAGCGCCGGTACGCAGGGTTAATGAAGTCCGGCTGATAGGCGTCTTCGTACTTGGCCGTGAAGTCGTACATCCCGAGCGCGTTGTACGGAATAAGCATCTCCTTCTTGCCAATCAGCTTCCAGTCGAACCGATCCAGAAGACCAGAGAAGACGTACGCCTCGTCGATGTTGTACTGGTTGTCGAAGCCGATCTGCGGTGCATCGTAGGCATAGGTCGGCATCCGGCGCGTCCGACGTTGCCCCGGGAAGTAGTAGAAGACTTCCGCCGGTTTGGCGGCATACGCAGTAAACATTGCGCCCTGGCCGGCCAGGGCCACAGGCGACTTGTACGTGAAGTAGTTCATCGCCTCGACCTGGCCCGCGGCAGAAACGTCGTGCCGCCCTTCACGCCCCAGGGGAAGTAGAGCCACGTGTCGGATACAAATTTCAGGCCATCGCCAGAGCTTCCCTTTCGCGGCGACGTCATCGTAATCTGGTCTCGGAACTCGATGCCAACGCCGCGGTAGCCCAGCTTGGCGTTCCACATCGCTTCGGCGCCCGTCTTAGGATGCGGAAACGGGAACCCAGGAAGATACGCATCGGCCAATGCAGTGCCGTCTGGACTCATCTTGGCGAAGCCGATGTTCTTCTTGGTGTTCTCCGCCACAAAGTCGGGCATACCGCAGGTTCGACGCGTCGGATACACCGGCATGGTGTATCCCTTGGTTTGCTTGATCAGCGCGACCTGGCCAGGATTCAGCTTGTCGGCATACTGGTCGACGTTGCTCGCATCGATGACGTACAGCGGCTTGTCAGATTTGTACTTGAAGAAATCCAGTCGGCGCTTGCCAGGACTCCATCCATTCTCCAGCGCCCCCGGCGCGGTCCATGCAGGAATGCCGCTGGACGTCCCGGCCTTTTCCGCGCCAGCAGGCGTCAGATCAGCCGTCTGTGCTATTGCCGGGTACGCCGCCGCCGAGAAGAGCGCAGCAAGCAGGGAAGGCATGGTGACCTTTTTGATAGCAGCAAACGGCTGCAGCGGCTGGGTAGTCCTGGCAATCACAACACTCTCCTCGAGAATTTGCGCCCCCTCAACGACTCAGTCAGAGCCGTATCGAAAGCGATCGTCAGATGGATGGCAAGAAATTCGGATGCACCGCAAAGCTGATGTAAAGCGAATTTAGCAGCGGCACGGGCGCCTATCAAGCAGGGTTTATGCCAGTGTTGCGCGGTAAATGTTGAGCTTCCTCGACATGGCCGGAGAATGGTTCGCCACCAACATCTGACTTATATTGACTTAACAAGACGATCCGGAAGCAAACGCACGTACTCTCCCCTTGTTGGTGCAGCGGCCCGCTTCTGCCCTGCCGGAGGGCAAATTAAGACGCCATCTTGTGCGCACTGTCTTAGTCAGGGATGCGACGGGTGCTTGCCGTGACGCTCAAAGAGCCTCTCGCATAGCGGATACGTCCACCGTTGTATTTCCCGGCAAGCACGTGCTCGCCGAATGCGGTGGCAAGGTCGCGTAGCACCGTTGTTAGCGCACGCCGACAGGCCCGTGAACTTAATGCCGCTACCGAAAGGGAGGAATAGAACTTTCGGGGGCGAACCGGTTGTCAGTCTTATGTTTGCCGACTGCACTGCCACGGTTCGCGTGGTACCCAGACACTGCCGCATATGTCGATAGTCATCGACCGTCGCATTCAACGGCAGCGATGCCTCTTCATCCAACAAGGGAAAGCGGCGGCTAGAAATGGGGGTGTGAATCGCAAGCCAATGCCGGGCCGATGGAGGAGAGCCGATGGACGCCAGAGGATGTTGGAAATGCGTCTGGACACTCTGCGTTGACGCCCTTTTCCAGCCTCAACCTGCCGACCCAAAGAGCTGAGATGCCCGGAGGATGGCGCGACAACTCTGACCCGCAATGTTGGCCGCGTCTAAATAGCGTCGACAGTCATCCTGGAGGCAAGTCACGCGGCCTGCCTCCACATGACAGGCAACCGCGACTACTGCTTGGTTGGCTCTGCGTACACGCGCTTCGCAAACGCGGCGATCGCGTCCGCCATCGCCTTGGGCTGTTCCGGCGCAAAGGCGTGACCTGCGTTGGGCACCACAACCACCGTGACACGATCACCCAGCATCGATTTCAGCACCTGCGAGAACCGGCGCGGCGCCACTGCGTCGTGTTCTGCCTGCAAGTCCAGGATCGGCGCGTTCCCCGCCGCAAAGTACGCATCGACCGGCGTCACGTTGCGGGCATGGGACTCCGCCTCATGCGTCTCTTCGTGCCAACCATCGAGCCAGACGCGGGGGTCGTTGCCCGGCGCAAAGAAGGCTTTCCGCAGGTATTCCAGCCGCTGCTCTTCCGACAGATGCATGTCACCTGCGCCATCGATAGCCTTGCGCATCTCCGCGTTGATGGGTTTCTCGTTCGAGCCAGGCGGTACCTTGCCGGCGGAAGCTGCCACCAGAACCACGCCACGCACCAGCTCGGGGCGATCCACCGCCACCATGCGCGCCGGGAAGTTACCCCAGGCGTGGCCCACCACCACAGCCGGCCCCTGCTTCTCGTGCTCGATCACTGCAGCCACATCGGCGGCGAAGGCATGCATGTCCAGATTCGCCATCTGCCCCTTGCTCCGGCCAATGCCACGCGGCTCCGGGCGCAACACGCGGAAGCCGTCGGCGACCAACCGGTCTGCGACCTGGTCGTAATCGCGCCCCGAACGGCCCAGCGACGGCAGGATGACGATCAGCGGCCCCTTGCCCTGCCGCATCACCTCGATCTGCACGTTGCTGTACTTGACCAGTTCGCGATCAATCTGCCCGGCATCCGCGGCTGCCAGCGCAGAGAAGGAAAGCATGACCGCTGCCAATGCGGTACAGCCGTACTTGATCAGTTTCATGATGTTCTCCTTGGTGTGGATGGGCATGCCGCGCGGATGCGTCGGCCTGCAAGTTGTAGTGTTGACGGAATCAGGACGCGCCCGGATAGACACGTCGGGCGAAGCGCGCGATGGCGCGGCTCATCGCTGCAGGTTGCTCGGGCGCCATGGCGTGCCCGGCATCGCGGATCACCTCCACCGTCACGCGATTGCCAAGCATGGGCTTGAACACGTTGGGCACGACCACGGCGTCGTACTGCGCCTGCAGATCAAGCATGGGTACCGTGCCGCCAGCGAAGTACGCATCCACCGGCGTGACATTGCGGGCGTGGGCCTGCGCGTGATGCGCGTCCGGATACCACCCGCTCAACCATGGTTTCGGGTCGTGGCCCGGAGCGAAGAATGCCTGGCGCAGATATTCCAGACGCTTCGCCTCGGGCAGCGCGAGGTTGCCGGAGCCATCAATCGCTTCGCGCAGCCGGCCGTAAGGCTTCTCGTTGGAACCCGGCGGCAGCTTGCCGGCGGAGGCTGCCGCCATGACGAGACCGCGCACCAGGTCTGGCCGATCCACCGCCAGCATGCGCGCCGGCTGGCTGCCCCAGGCATGCCCCACCACGACAACGGGCCCTGTCTTTTCCTGATCGAGCACGGCGGCAACGTCGGCCGCAAACGCATGCATGTCGAGATTGGCCATCGGCCCCTTGCTTTGACCAATGCCGCGCGGTTGCGGCCGCAGGACACGCAGCCCATCCGCGGCAAGCAGGCGGGCCACCTCGTCGTAATCTTCAGCGCCGCGCCCCAGCGACGGCAGGATGACAACGGTCGGCCCACTTCCTTGGCTCAGGGTTTCGATCTGCACTTCGCCATGGCGCACGAGCGTCCGCTGCACGTCTGCACTGGTTGGCGTTGACGTGGCGCAGGCGGACATCATCAGAGTCAATGCGGCGCCAAGAAGGCATTTCTGCAACGTCATGGAGTCTCCTTTTCCGGGACATGGCCCGGTTGTTATTGTTTCGGGTAACAGTGGCCCTTCGCGGCTGGAAACCAACCGCGATGCATCAGACAACGGCAACGAATCAGGCTATTTGGCGGAAATCGGGTCGAGCCCCGTCTGGACCAGCTTGGCAGCAACTTCCGGCGAGCGCAGATACGTGATCAACCCTTCGGCGGCCTTGCGTTCCTTGGCATCCTTTGCGACTGCAGCCGCAATCACGCTCGTCTTCTGCACTTCGGCGGGCAGCGGGCCGACATACTGGATGCCGCTGAACGCGCGCAGCTCGCTGATCTGCTGCAGGCCCAGATCGGCCTCGCCGCGCTCCAGGGCCGAGCCGACCAGCTCCTTGCCACGGATCAGCACGCTCTTGGCTTTCATCTGCTCGGCAATCCCGAGACGCTCGAACAGCGTGCCGGTGATGTAGGTGCCGCTCGCCCCTTCGGAAAATGCCACCGACTTGGCCGCCAGCAACGTTTGGCGCAGATCGTCGACAGTCTGGATATTCGGCTTGGGCAAGCCCTTGCGCACTGCAACGCCAACGCCTGACGCCACGAGATCAACGCGCGACTCCGGAATGAAGCGCCCTTGCTTTACTTGGTCCGTCAAGGCGGCGCCGATCATGAAGCAGACGTCCATCGGCTCGCCGTTCTTGATGCGCATCGGCAAGGCATCTGGCGAGCTGCCATAGGACGGGCCCCACGCAATGATCAGATGGTTGCCCGACTGCCGCTCGTACGCCGGTATGACTTTCTCGAACGCTGCGTGCAACGCACCGGTGGCCAGCACGTGGATATCGGCGGCCCAGACCGCACCCGTTGCGGCGATCAACGGCACTGCGCACAGCGTACGCGCCGCAAACCGGCGCACTCTGGATTGGAACGGCATGTCTTGTCTCCTAAGTCGTTCTCGTTTGATTTTTGGTGTTGCAGAACTAAACCGCCCCGCGTGTGTTCACGTACAGGGCATAGAGCGATGTGGTGGACGCCATGAAAAGGCGGTTGAGGTGCCGCCCGCCAAAGCACAGGTTCGCGCAGCGCTCCGGCAGTGCGATGTGGCCGATCGCGGTGCCGTCGGGGGCAAACACCCGCACGCCATCAAGCTCTGCGGTGCCGGTGCCCCAGCCGCACCACAGGTTCCCATGCACGTCGACGCGAAAACCGTCCGGAGCCCCGTCCGCGGCATCGATCAGCACACGGCGGTCGCCCAGCGTTTTGCCGTCGACCACATCGAATGCGAGAATCTCGCGCGGCCGTGCGCGCGATGCCACCACGTAAAGCGTCCGCTCATCCGGTGAGAACGCCAGCCCGTTGGGTCCGAGCACATCGTCCGCAACGCAATCCAATCGTCCATCGCGCGGGTCGATCCGATAGATGCTTGCTGGCAACTGCGGCTTGGCAATCTGGCCCATGTAGTCGCTCACCAGGCCGAACGGCGGATCGGTAAACCACACCGCGCCGTCACTTGCGACGACCACGTCGTTCGGAGAATTGAGCGGCTTGCCATCGAACTCGCTGGCCAGCACGATGATGCTGCCGTCGTATTCGGTGCGCGTAACGCGGCGTTGCCCATGCTCGCAGGCAATCAGCCTGCCCTGCCGGTCGCGTGTCAGGCCGTTGGCCTTGTCGGAGGGCGTGCGGTATGCCGCCACCGCGCCGGACGCATCGTCCCAGCGCAGGATGCGATCGTTGGGCAGGTCGGTCCAATAGAGCGCCCCGGCGTCGCCAAACCAGACGGGGCCTTCCGCCCAGCGGCAGCCGGTCCACAGGCGCTCGACCTTGGCGTGCGGCAAGCGGTAGTGCTCGAAGCGCGGGTCGAGAATGCGCACGGCAGGGTCAGGCGTGCGCAGGCTGGGTTGCCACCAGTCGTTGCTCATCGCTGGCCCTCCTTGACGCGGCTCAGCAGCACCAGAGAAAGCAGCGTTGCCAGCACCAGCATCGCGCCCATGCCGATCAGCCCGGCCTTGAACGAGCCCGTGGCGTCTTTCAGCCAGCCCACCATGTACGGGCCAAACAACCCGCCAAGGCTACCCACGGAGTTGATGAAAGCGAGGCCGCCCGCTGCAGCCTGCTTGTCCAGGAACGTTGCCGGAATGCTGTAGAAGCACGTGCGCACGGATGACAACCCCACCACGGCCACCGTCAAGCCGAGCATGGCGGGCACCAGCGCATCAGACGCCACCGATGCAAAGAAGCCCAGCGCCGCCACCGCACAGGTGATCACCAGGTGCAAAACGTAGCGCTGCGTGCGCGCCACCACGCGTGCCCAGACCAGCATGACCAGGGCGCCGACGACGTAAGGCAGCGCCGTGGCAAAGCCCACCTGCGTGTTCGACAGGTGATGCGTCTTCAGGATGGTCGGCATCCACACGCCAATGCCCAGAATGCCGATGATGTAGCTGAACAGAATGGCCGTGAGCAGCCAGACGCGTGCGTCTTTGAGCGCCGGTCCGAGACGATGCTCAACCGCTGCGCTGCGCTCCCGTTCGATGGCCGACGCCAGTGCGGCGCGCTCCTCTGCCGTAAGCCAGGCGGCGTTATCGGGGCGATCGGTCAGCATGCGCAGGCAAAGCAGGCCGAGCACACAGGCCGGCAGCCCCTGCAGGATGAACAGCCACTGCCAGCCATGCAGCCCCAGCCAACCGTCCAGCTCCAGCATCGATACCGACAGCGGCCCACTGAATACCGACGAAAGCGGGATCGCAGCGAGAAACCAGCCCATCATGCGCGTGCGATAGCGCGACGGAAACCACAGGGTGAGATAGAAGATGACGCCAGGAAAGAACCCGGCCTCGCCAATGCCGGCGAGCAGGCGGATCGCCGCATAGCTGTTGGGCCCAACGGCCAAGCTTGTGCCTGCAGCAAACAGGCCCCACGTGATCATGATCCGCGCCAGCCAGCGACGTGCGCCATAGCGATACAGCGCCAGGTTGCTCGGCACCTCGAACAGGCAATAGCCCACGTAGAAGATGCCGGCAGCCAGACCAAACTGCGCGGCGCTCAAGCCCAGGTCGCGGTTCATGGTCAGCGCCGCGAAGCCGACGTTGGTCCGATCGAGGTAGTTGACGAAGTACGCGATTGCCAACAGCGGCACGAGGCGCCAGGCAGCCTTGCGACAGGCGCTTTGTTCAGCAGACTGCCCTGCCTGGGCGGCATCGATAAACGTGGCTTGCATGGCGATGCCTCAGAAATAGAGTCGTTGCGGGTTATGAACGAGCACAGCTTCGGCAGCGTCGGCGCCGCAGGCTTCCTGCACGAACGCGAGCAGACTGCTGTCGTCGGGCACGTCGCCCTTGATGTTGGGATGCGGCCAGTCCGTGCCCCAGATGGATCGCTCGGGTGCCGCTTGCACCAAGCGCCTCATCAGCGGCAATGCTGCCTCCCACGGCGGTGCCGCGCCTTGCATGACGCGGTCGACCCCAGACAACTTGATCCACCGCTTGTCATTGCGCAGATGACGCTCCAGCTCGCGCATGGCAGCTTCGTCCAGCGGGCGCGTCGCATCCTGACGGGCCATGTGGTCGATCACCAGCGGCACATTCAGGTCTTCCCACGCGTGGAGCACCGGCAGAAGCTGATCCAGTTGTCCATGCAGCAGCACGTGCCAACCCATGGGCCCGACGCGCTCGGCAAGTTCGCGCAAGCGGCCCAGATCACGGTCGCCCGGCAGGTGACCCATGAAGTTGAAGCGGATGCCGCGCACGCCGCCTTCGTGCAACTCGCGCAGGGCGTCATCACTCGTGGTGTGGTCGACCAGCGCGACGCCTCGGTAGCGCCCTTGCGTCATGGCCAGCGCGGCCAGTAGCGCACGGTGATCGGACTGGTAGCACGCCGCCTGCACCAGCACGCCGTGCGTGACACCCAGTTGCTCATGCAGCGCAAGCAGTTGCGTCATCGGGGCTTCCGCCGGGCGATACGACGCATCGGCCGGCAGCGGAAAGGCATCCCAGGGCCCATAGATGTGCGTATGGCAGTCCCACACGCCGCCGTTCAGTTCGCCTTGCATGATCAGTCGCACCGCGCCGTCATGCCGCCGTCGACCACGACTTCGGTACCTGTAATAAAGCGCGCCTCGTCCGAAGCGAGGAACAGCGCGGCATGCGCGGTATCACGCCCGTCGCCCATGAAGCCGAGCGGAATGCGGGCAAGGCGGCTTTCCAGCAGCTTGTCGACATCGCCGCCCGAGCGCTGGCCGGCGAGGCGCACTTCCACCATAGGCGTATGCAATTGCCCCGGCACCACGGTGTTCACGCGAATGCCCTTCTTCGCATACTCGACCGCCACCACCTTGGAGAGCTGGATCACTCCAGCCTTGCACGCGGCGTAGGCCACTTGCGCCGAACCCGTCCAGCGGATGCCCGAGGTGGATGCCGTATTGACGATGGCGCCGCTGCCCTGCGCTTCCATCACGGGCAGCACGTGCTTGCAGGTGAGGTACACGCTCTTGAGGTTGAACGCGACCTGCGCATCCCACTTGTCTTCGGACAGCGCCACCGGGCCGCCGGCAGCGGAACCGCCCACGTTGTTCACCAGGACATCGACGCGGCCGTATTGCTCAACACAGGCATCGACCATGCCTTTGACGGCTGTGGTGTCGGTCACGTCGCAGGTGTACGGCGTGACCTCACCACCGGCCTCGCGCACGCGGCGCAGCGTTTCCTCCATGGCCTCAAGGCTCTTGTCGACGGCGAATACGCGCGCCCCCGCCATCGCAAACAGCACAGCTACGGCGCGGCCGTTACCCCAGCCCGGGCCGACGCAGCCTGCGCCGGTCACGATGGCCACCTTACCTGCCAGACGGCCCGCGGCCGTGGCTTGTTCAAAGTCGGTCGTTGCTTGCACAGTGAATTCCTTGTTGCTTGTTGCTTGTTGCTGTTACATCGACAGTTGCGTCGGCAGTTCCGGCGTCGCACCGGCCGGCGCGGGCACGTTGAATGCCTTGATGGTCATCGAGATGAGCGTGTAGTAGCCGGCAATGCCGACCAGATCGACCACGCCGTTCTGGCCGATGGCGTCCACCAGTTCGGCGTACAGGCCGTCGTCTACTTCGCGCGTGGCATGCAGTTGGGTGAGGAACGCGAAGACGAGCGCCTCGTCGCGCTGCTCGAACGCCGGGTTCATGCCGTCGCGAATGGCGTCGATCACCGCCGGCGATACGCCGGCTTCCAATGCGAACGGCTTGTGCGCGGCCCATTCGTATTCGGCCAACCAGTAGCGGCCCATGAACAGGATGGCCAGTTCGGACAGGCGCGGCGGCAGGCTGCTGTCGTAGCGGCAATAGCGTCCGAGCGCCTGTGCGCGGTCGGCCAGCAGGGGGCGATGCAGCCAGACGGCCAGCGGGCCGCGCACACCCTTGCGGGGGCCATTGGCAATGGCGTCGTAGACGGCGCGCTGGTCTGCGTCCAGCGCATCGGGATTGAGGGCGGCAATGCGTTGCATGTTGGTGTTGCTCAGTGACTTAGTGGGTCAGCGCGTCGTGCGCCACCGCAGCTTGTGTGGCGGGCTTCTGCAGCTTAAGGAGAGAAGAACGGGCCTGCCCGCCGGTTTCGCGATGGAAGGCCTCGGCATCGAATGCGCCTTCCCAGCGGGCGATGGCGAAGACCGCAATGGTGTTCCCGACCACGTTGACGAGCGCAGTGGCGATCGCCATGACGCGGTCGATGCCGAACAGCAGGCCCAGACCCGCCACCGGCAGCGAACGCACCGATTGCAGCGTGGCCGCCAGCTTGACGAATGCGCCGCCGGCAACGGTGGTGCCACCCTTGAGGTCAGGCTCAGGATGGCAAGCAAACCCAGTTGCTGCCACAGCGAGAACGGTGTGTCCGTCGCCTGCGCAATGAAGCCCACTGCGATGGCCATGTAGATCGACGTGCCGTCGAGGTTGAAGCTGTAGCCGGCGGGCAGCACAAAGCCGACCACCGCTTCATCACAACCTGCGCGTTGCAGCTTCTCCACCAGACGCGGGAAGGCCACTTCGCTCGATGCTGTGCCGAAGATCAGCAGCATCTCGTCGCGAATCAGCTTGAGCACGCTGAAGTACGGCAGGCCGATCATCCAGCTGATCGAGCTGAGCACGCCAAACACGAACAGCAGCGAGGCGGCGTAATACAGCACGATGACCTTGAGCAGATACAGCAGCGTCACGCCGCCGTAGCTGCCCACCGCTGCGGCCATGGCCCCAAACGCGCCGAGCGGTGCCAGCTTCATGATGAAGCCGAGCATGCGGAACAGCACCTTCTGCGCTTCATCCATGCCACGCAGCAGAACCGAATCCGGACCCACCGAGAGGTTCAGTGCCAGACCCGCCAGGATCGAGATGATCAGCACCTGCACGATGTCGCCCTTGGCAAAGGCATCGACCAGCGTGTGCGGAATCAGGCTGAGCAGGTAATTGACGGCCGAGATGCCGCCAGCACCGCTTGTGGCCTTCACCGCATCAGCGCTTTCTGCGAGGTTGGTGGCGTGCAGCCCCACCCCGGGTTCGAACACGTTGACGAGCACAAAACCCAGCACCATGGCCACCGTGCTGACCACCTCGAAGTACACCAGCGACTTCACGCCCATACGGCCCAGCATGCGCAGGTCTCGCACGTGTGCCAGGCCCTGCACCAGCGTGCAGAAGATGATCGGGGCCAGCATCATCTTCAGCAGCGCGATGAACGCCTGCCCGATGGGCTTCATGGCAACGGCCCACTGCGGCGCGGCGATGCCGAGGACGACCGCACACGCCAGGCCGATCAAGACCTGCACGTGCAGCTTCTTCAGATGTTTCATGGTGTCTCCTGCGTCCAGTCGTTCAGTGCTCTGCGGCGAGAAGACGACGCAAGCTTGCTGGACTTGTATTGCTAGAAAGGCGGTCGTTGGGGACGTGAACGCCGCTGGCCGTATGGCCTGAGGGCGAGCCGTCTCCTGTACGCGTTGGTAACTTGTTATTTATAGGAAGCATAGATTGACGGTCTTTTCTTGACAAAGACCATGTGGACATACAAAGCTATGCCAACACGGCATATCTCGAAGCAAGCATGGACATCCGCGAACTCAAGAGCTTCATCCGCGTGGCGCGTGCCGGCAGTTTCAGCCGCGCAGCCGCCGAGCTGTACATCGCGCAACCGGCGCTAAGCCGACAGATCGCAAAACTGGAGGCGGAGATTGGTGTGCCGCTGCTGGTTCGGCATGGCCGCGGCGTCCGGCTTACCTCGGCGGGGTCGCGTCTGCTGGAGCGGGCGGAAATGATCACGCACCTGCTCAGCGAAACCAGCGAAGACGTTCGCGCCAGCGCGGATGAGGAGCGCGGGCATCTGGCCGTTGGCCTGCCGCCGACCATGGGTGCTCTGATCGGCGCCGATCTCGTCCAGGCCTTCCGGGCGCAGTGGCCCAGGGTGTCGTTGCATGTGCGTGAAGGCCTGAGCAGCTCGCTGCAGGAGTGGGTGCTGGATCGGCGCGTTGACCTTGCCGTCGTCTACAACCAGCCGCCGCTGGATGCATTCCACGTGCGCCCGTTGTTCAGCGAACCCATGATCCTGGTGGGGCCGCCCGGTTCAGAGGCCGATCAGCGCGAATACCAGATCCGCGACTTGGCCAGCATTCCGTTGATCCTGCCGGGCCTGCCGCACAGCAATCGGCGCCTGGTCGAACAGGCGGCCATCCAGCACGGTGTGCGGCTGCGCGTCGCGCTGGAAGTCGACAGCGTGTCGCTGACCAAGCAACTGGTAAAGGCCGGCGCTGGCTATTCGATCCTGACCTACATCGCGATCAAGGAGGAGATCGCACGCGGTGAACTCGTTGCGCATCGCATCGGCCGCCCCGGCATCCGTTCGAGCGTGGCGATCACGACCTTGCGCGAGAATCCCCCTTCCCGCTTTGCCGCTGCCTGGACAGCCCTGCTGCAAGACAGGCTCAAGCAGTTCATTGCGTCGGAATCGTGGAAGGCAGATGTGGTCTGGCCTGACGATCGGGCTCGTTAGCCGCTGGCCGCGCTGAAACGGCAATGGCAAGAGTCCATTGATCAATCTGCGCGGCTCTTTCTTGAGGATCATGAAAGATATCGCCAGGGGATCGCCCAAGGGGGCCGATACCTCATCTCGTCCGATCAGCCAGCGGCCGTGCCGCACTCGTCCTAATGCTGCCGCCGGCACCGTATCCGGCTGGTAGGGACGCGGAACTACAGAGCGCAGACTGCCATATGCACGTCACTGCTCCCAAACCTTGCCCGGATCGGACTGCGCCAATCGCGGACTGGCGCGAATAGTTGCCAACCCCGCAGTTGGACCAAACTACTTTGTTCAGGTACGGACCTTTTGTCTCCCCTCACCGGTTCGAAAAAAACTAATCCGGCACCACCGCCGTCACCTCAATCTCCACCTTGGCCCGGTCTTCGACCAGCGCCGCCACTTCCACCGCCGTCATCGCAATGCTGAAGCTGCCGATCAGCTCGCGGAACGCCTTGCCGATCTCTGGGTAGGCCTCGACGTAAGCCTTCTTGTCGGTCACGTACCACGTCATGCGCACGATGTGCTCGGGCTTGGCGTCGCCGGCGGCCAGCACCTCGACGATGTTCTGCAGTGCCTGGCGGACCTGGCCCGCCAAGTCGTCTGTGTGGAACACGCCCTGCGCATCCCAGCCGATCATGCCGGCCACGAACACCATGCGCCCGCGCGCGGACACACCGTTGGCGTAGCCCTTCGGACGCGGCCAGTTGGGAGGAGGAGTACTTCCATGATGCAATTCCTTCTGGTTCTATTGCGACTGCGGTTGAACGCTCGCTTCGATCGCCTGCCGCACATCGGGCGGCATCGGCATCGCGCGATGCGTATTGAGATCGGTGAATACCAGCACCTGCTGCGAGCGCACGCGCTGCTCATCGCCGGCCCAGCAATCCAGACCCAGTGTGAGCGACGCATTGCCCAGCCGCTCCAGCTTCAGCTTGAACTGCACGTCGTCGCCCATGCGGCTGATGGCGCTGAACTCGCAATGCAGCTTGACGATGGGCAGGCCGATGCGGCGCGGGCCCAGCATCTGCGCATATGAAACGCCCAGGCCGTCGGTAAACCAGTCTTCGACCAGGCCGTTGAACAGCACAAGGTACTGCGGAAAGTAGACGATGCCGGCCGGGTCGCAGTGTGCAAAGCGGATGCGCGCGGCGCGCTCGAAGTGGTAGTCACTCATGATTTGTCGTGTTCGCGCAGGCGGTAGCGCAACAGCTTGCCGACTTCACTGCGCGGCAGGCTCGCGCGAAACTCGATGGCGCGCGGATACTTGTACGGGGCCACGGTCTGCTTTACGAAGTCCTGCAGCGTCTTGACCATCTCCGGCCCCGCCGTGTGGCCCGGGTGCAATACCACGAACGCCTTGACGATCTGCCCACGCTCTTCATCGGGCTCGCCGATCACGCCGCACTCGGCCACGGCCGGATGCTGCATCAGTGCGTCTTCCACCTCGGGCGCGGCGATGTTGTAGCCGGACGAAATGATCATGTCGTCGGTGCGCGAGTGGTAGTGGAAATAGCCTTCCTCATCCATCACGTAGGCATCGCCCGTGAGGTTCCAGCCGTTGCGCACGTACGCGCGCTGCCGGTCATCGGCCAGGTAGCGGCAACCGGTCGGGCCTTGCACCGCCAGGCGGCCCACGGTGCCCGGCGGCACGGGCTTGCCGGCGTCATCCACAACGCGCGCGACATAGCCGGGGACGGCCTTGCCAGTGGCGCCGGGGCGCACGTCGGCATCAGCGGCGGAGATGAAGATATGCAGCATCTCAGTCGCGCCAATGCCGTCAATCAAGTCGATGCCGGTGGCGTTCTTCCACAGCGTGCGCGTGGCCACCGGCAGCGCTTCGCCCGCCGACACACAGCGGCGCAGCGGCGTGGCACGCAGCTCGTCTCCACGCGCCGCGATGTTGCGGTACGTGGTGGGCGCGGTGAACAGCACCGTCGCGCCAAACGTGCGGATGCCATCGACCAGATCATTCGGTGACGCCTTCTCCAGCAGCACCGTCGATGCACCCACGCTCATCGGAAACAGCAGCAGGCCGCCGAGGCCAAACGTAAACGCCATCGGCGGGCTGCCGATGAAGATGTCGTCCGCGCGCGGCTTCAACACATGCGGCGGCCAGCACGCGCAAATGGCCATGATGTCGCGATGAAAATGCATCGTCGCTTTCGGCACGCCCGTCGTGCCCGACGTGAAAGCGAGCAGGCACGTGTCATCTGCCGCCGTATCCACGTTGGTGAAGGTGTCCGGCTGGCGGGCCATGGCAGCCTCCAGCCCTTCCGGCGTGTCATCGTGAAAGCACAGCATCTGCACAGGCTTGGCCGCTTGCGCCACGGCATCGCGCAACTCGTCGACGAGCCGCGCATCGCACAGTGCGAAGCCGATCTCGCCCTTGCCCAGAATCTGCCCCAGCTCCTTGGCGCGCAGCAGCGGCATGGTTGTCACCGCAATGGCGCCAACTTTCATCACGGCAAACCAGCACGCGGCAAGCATCGGGCTGTTGGGCGAGCGCAGCAGCACGCGGTTGCCCGGCACAACGCCCATCTCATTGACCAGCACGTTGGCGATGCGGTTGGCGTGCGCCTGCAGATCGGCGTACGTCCAGCGGATGCCGGGCGCCTGGATGCAGAGGCGGCCGCCCTCGCCTGCAGCAACGCGGCGGTCGAGCAGTTCGGTTGCGCAGTTCAGCTGCGGCGGAAACTGCAGCGCCGGCAGGTCGAAGCGATACACCGGTTGCAGCTCCGCCGGCGGCAGCCGGTCGCGGGCGAAGGTGTCGATATGGGCGCTAGGCATGGCGAGCTCTCCGTCTCTGGGCTGGGCAGTGTCAGTGCGCTGCAGGCGTGGCCGCACGCAGCAGTTCGCGCGCGATGATCAGTTGCTGCACTTCCGTCGCGCCTTCGTAGATTCGCAGCGAGCGGATCTCGCGGTACAGGCGCTCGACCGGCTGCTCGCTCACCACGCCCAGGCCGCCCCACATCTGCACGGCGGCGTCGATCACCTGCTGCGCGTTCTCGGTGGCGGTCAACTTGGCCATGGCAGCCTCGCGCGTCACGTTGCGGCCCTGGTCGCGCTGCCACGCGGCGCGGTACGTCAGCAACGCGGCGCTGTCGATGGCGGTGGCCATTTGTGCGAGCTTGGCCTGCGTGAGCTGGAAATCGGCAAGTACGCCGCTGAACATCTTGCGGGTGGTGGCGCGCGCCAGCGCTTCGTCCAGCGCGCGGCGTGCAAAGCCCAGCGCGGCTGCGGCCACCGAGGTGCGGAACACATCCAGCGTGCGCATCGCCACCTTGAAGCCCTCACCTGCCGCGCCAACACGCTGGCCGGCCGGGATACGACAGTTGGTAAAGCGCAGGCGCGCCAGCGGGTGCGGCGCAATCACGTCGATGCGCTCCGCAATCTCAAAGCCCGGCGTACCGGCCTCGACGATGAACGCGCTGATGCCGCGCGAGCCCGGCGCCTCACCGGTGCGGGCAAACACGACGTAGAAGTCTGCGATGCCGCCGTTGGAAATCCACGTCTTCTCGCCGTCGAGCACATAGTCGTTGCCGTCTTCACGCGCGGCGCAGGCCATGGCGGCCACATCGGAGCCGGCATCCGGTTCGGACAGCGCAAATGCAGCGATAGCCTCGCCGCGCGCAACCTTCGTCAGATAGCGTTCACGCTGCTCCGGCGTGCCGTGCAACGAAATGGCGCCCGACCCCAGCCCCTGCATCGCAAAGGCAAAGTCGGCCAGGCCGGAGTGGCGCGCCAGCGTCTCGCGGATCAGGCAGATGGCGCGCGTGTCGATGGTCTCGGCCGCGCCGCCTTGCGCCGTGCCGCCCACGGCGTGGCGCAGCCAACCGGCCTGCCCGAGCGATTTGACCAGCGCGCGGCACTCGGCATCCACATCGGGGCCGTGGTCGTGCGGAATGTGCTTCGTGGCCCAGGCGTCGAGTTCGGCTTCGAGCTGGCGGTGTTTGTCGTCAAAGAAGGGCCATTGCAGATAGTCTTTGTCGCTCATCTCAGTTCCCCTCGAACACCGGTTTCTGCTTGGCGACAAATGCGTGATACGCGCGCGAGAAGTCTTCGGTCAGCATGCAGATGGCCTGCGCCTGCGCTTCTGCCTCGATAGCCTGCTCGATCGTCATCGTCCATTCCTGGTGCAGCATCGTCTTGGTGATGCCGTTGGCAAAGGTCGGGCCCGCGGCCAGGTCGGCAGCCAGGGCTTGCGCTTGGCTCCAGCACCTCGGCTGGTTCGCACAGGCGGTTGAAGAAGCCCCAGCGCTCGCCCTCTTCGCCGCTCATCGAGCGGCCGGTGTAGAGCAGTTCGCTCGCGCGGCCCTGCCCGATGATGCGCGGCAGGATCGCGCAGGCGCCCATGTCGCAGCCGGCCAGGCCAACGCGGTTGAAGAGGAACGCTGTCGTGCTGCGCGCCGTGCCCAGGCGCAAGTCGGAAGACATCGCCAGGATCGCGCCCGCGCCCGCGCACGCCGTCAATTGCCGCGACAATCGGCTGCGGGCACGCGCGCATCGTCTTCACCAGTTCGCCCGTCATGCGCGTAAACATCAGCAGCTCGGGCGCCTTCAGTTGCACCAGCGGGCCGATGATTTCGTGCACATCGCCGCCGGAGCAGAAGTTGTCGCCCGCGCCGGCCAGCACGATGGCCTTGACGTCATCCGCCCACTTGAGCTGATGAAACAGGTCACGCAGCTCGGCATACGAATCGAACGTGAGCGGGTTCTTGCGCTCGGGCCGGTTGAGCGTGATGGTGGCAACGCCGCCTTCCACGCTCCACAGAAAGTGCTTGGCTTGATAGCCCGCCAGCGGTCGGCGGTTGCCGGCCAGCAAGGCCGGGTCCATATGGTGATTCGGGTCGGTCATGGTTGGGTCGGGTTCGTTCAAGGTTGATCTTCGCGGGCGTCCAGCTCTTGCTCGCGCTGCGCGAGGTGGACGCGCAGGTGGCCGAGCTGCGCATACAGCGCGTCTTTGTTGGCCATGCCAAGGCCGTCGAACATCTCGATCAGCCAGCGTTCGTGCTCGGCGGCCATCTCGGCAAAGTGGCGGCGGCCGGCGTCGGTCAGCAACACGCGAAAGGACCGGCGATCATCCGGATCCGCCTCGCGTTTGACAAGCCCTTCCTTCTCCAGCTGGTCGGTCAGGCCGGTGACGTTGCCGCCGGTCACCATCAGGTAGCGCGACAGCACGTTCATGCGCAGTCCGTCCGGGTGACGATCGAGTTGCGCCAGATAGTCGAAGCGCGGCAGCGTGGTGTTGAAGCGCGTGCGCAGGCGCTGGCGGATCTGCTGTTCGATCTGCGTGCTGCATGCCAGGAGGCGCAGCCAGATCTTGACGTCCATGTGATCATCCACATGCGCACGGGCTTCAGGCCGATACGTTCGTCGCCCAGCGCATGCACGACGGCGTGGTGGCCTGAGGCGCGCGTGGCGAGTGCGGTTTTGCGCCGGGTGCGTTCGTTGCTCACATTACCTCCCCGCCGGATACCG
>NZ_JAPNUG010000002.1:0-86417 GCF_036631435.1 Ralstonia sp. 1B3
AGAAGGAACTCGGCAACACGTCCGGCAGCTACAGCGTCATCGACCTGGACCTCTCGCGCTACGACAAGATCGCCACGCGTTTTGCACGCGAGCGCGAAGACACGGTGTCGCTGCTGAAGTCCGGCATTGCCACGCGCAACCCGGCGTTCAACCGGATGATCGAGCAGATCGAGCGCGTGGCTTCGCGTTCCAAGTCGCCGATGCTGCTGTTCGGGCCGACCGGCGCGGGCAAGTCGTTCCTCGCGCGCCGGGTGTACGAGATGAAGAAGGCGCGGCACCAGCTGGCCGGCCGCTTTGTCGAGGTGAACTGCGCCACGCTGCGCGGCGACAGCGCCATGTCGGCGCTCTTCGGCCACGTGAAAGGCGCCTTCACCGGCGCACAGACCGAACGCGCGGGCCTGCTGCGCAGCGCGGATGGCGGCCTGCTGTTCCTCGATGAGATTGGCGAACTCGGCCTGGACGAACAAGCCATGCTGCTCAAGGCCATCGAAGAGAAGCGCTTCCTGCCGTTCGGCAGCGACCGCGAAGTCGAAAGCGATTTCCAACTCATCGCAGGCACCGTGCGCGACCTGCGGCAGTGGGTGGCCGAGGGGCGTTTTCGCGAAGACTTATACGCGCGGATCAATCTGTGGACCTTCGACCTGCCGGGCCTGGCCGATCGCCCCGAAGATCTGGAACCGAACCTCGATTTCGAACTCGCCCGGTTTGCACGCGAGCACGGCGAGCAAGTGCGCTTCCATACCGAGGCGCGCCGCATCTACCTGAAGTTCGTCACTTCGCCGCAGGCGCGCTGGACGGGCAATTTCCGCGAGCTGTCGGCCAGCGTCACGCGGCTGGCAACGCTGGCCGAAGGCGGACGCATTACCGAAGCCGATGTCGCAGACGAAATCGCGCGTCTGCAACGCACGTGGGCCGAACCGGATCCAGCAGGCAAAGGCGACCGACTTGCCGACTTGATCGGCGACGCGACGGCATCGATCGACCTGTTCGACCGCATGCAGCTGGACAACGTGATTGCCGTGTGCCGCGAATCGGCATCGCTGTCGGACGCCGGGCGCCGGCTCTTCGACGTGTCGCGCACCGAGAAGGCCAAGGTGAATGACGCCGACCGGCTGCGCAAATACCTCGCACGGTTCGGACTCGATTGGGCGACCGTGCGCGCCGGCTAGGCGCTCGGTAAGATGCCGTCCATCCTTCGACGCCTTCGCATTCGACACCACACGCCATGATCCGCCTGGACGACCTCGCCATCCTCGTGCTGGCCGTGGACAACGGCAGCCTGTCGGCGGCTGCGCGTGTGTTGAACATTGCCCCCGCGGCAGCAAGCGCGGCCATCAAGCGGTTGGAGGCGGAACTCGGCGTGCGGCTGCTGGCGCGCTCCACGCGCAGCCTGGCGCTCACGCAGGAAGGCGAGCGCTACCTGCAACACGCGCGCCGTGCGCTGGCGGATCTGCAGGCCGGGCAGGACGCGCTCGCGCTCGGCCGCCAAGCCATCGGCGGCGATGTGTCGCTGTCGATTCCGTCAGACCTCGGCCGCAACGTGCTCACCGGCTGGCTCGACGACTTCCTCACCGAGCATCCAGCGGTGGCGCTTCAGGTGCGCATCGGCGACCGGCTGGTCGACATGTTCCGCCAGCGCGTCGATGTCGCGGTGCGCTATGGCGAGCCGGAGGATTCATCGCTCGTGGCGCTGCCGCTGGCGCCCGACAACCGCCGCGTGCTGTGCGCGGCGCCGGCCTACTTTGCGCGGCACGGCATGCCGAAGACACCGGACGATCTGCGTCAGCACAATTGCCTGTTGCTGGCCCTGTCCGACACCACGCACGACCAGTGGACCTTTCACGGCGCGAGCGGCGACGGTCAGGCGCACGTTGTGCGTGTCACCGGCAACCGCATTGCCGACGACGGCGAACTCGTGCGCCGCTGGGCCGTTGCGGGGCATGGCATCGCTTACAAGTCGCGGCTGGATGTACTGGCCGATCTGCGCGCCGGCCGGCTGCAAGCCGCGCTGACCGACTGGCACGGCGAGGCGGCACCGCTGCATTTGATCTGCACGCACCGCCTCACGCTGTCGCCCACGCTGATGCGGCTGCGCGACTTCCTGCAAGACCGCATTGCCGGTTATCTGGCGGACGCCTGAATCAAAACCCTTCCAGCACGATCTTGCCGCGCGCCTGATTGCTTTCGATGAAGGCATGCGCACGCTTGAGGTTGGCGGCATTGATCGTGCCGAAGTGCTCGTTCATGGTGGAACGCAACGTGCCTTCGTCGATGAGCGCGGCCACGCGGTTGAGCAGGCGGTGCTGCTCGATCTGGTCGTCCGTGCTGAACATGGAGCGCGTGTACATGAACTCCCAGTGCAGCGACAAGCTCTTCGCCTTGAGCTTGCGAACGTCGAGCTGCGCCGGGTCGTCGATCAAGGCAAGGCGGCCTTGCGGCTTGAGCGCCTCGACGATCTGTTCGAAGTGGCGTTCGGTCTGGTTCAGGCTGGCGACGTAGTCCACCGTCGGCACACCAATGCGATGCAGTTCCGCGGCCAGCGGCTGCGCATGGTTGATCACATGGTGGGCGCCCAGCTCGCGCACCCAGGCGGCCGTCTCCGGGCGCGAGGCGGTGCCGATCACAGTCAGGCCGGTCAACCGGCGCGCGAGCTGCACGAGCACCGACCCCACACCGCCCGCCGCACCGACGATCAACAACGTCTTGCCGCTGGGCGCCGCAGATTCCGGCACCTGGAGCCGGTCGAAGAGCAATTCCCAGGCGGTGATGGCGGTGAGCGGCAGCGCCGCTGCCTGCGCAAACCCGAGCGTGGCGGGCATCGTGCCGACCACGCGTTCGTCCACGACATGCAGCTCGCTATTGGTGCCCGGGCGCTGCAGGGCACCGGCATACCACACCGCATCGCCCGGCTTGAAGAGCGACACCTCCGCGCCGACAGCGCGCACCACGCCGGCAGCATCCCAGCCCAGCACGCGGGGCTGACCATCCACCGGCGGCATGCCGGCGCGCACCTTCACATCGACCGGGTTGACGGAGATGGCGCGCACTTCCACAAGCAAGTCGCGTGGGCCTGGTGTGGGCTCGGGCAGGGTCAGGTCGACCAGCGCCTCGGGGCGGTCGATGGGCAGGCTTTGGTAGTAGGCAACGGCTTTCATGGCGGGCTTTCCAGTGAATTGGTTAGCCGCATCATGGGCGCGCAACGCTGGGCGAAACAGACGCGCGGCGCAGATTCAGTTTCAACGGCGGACAGAAAATCCGACGCTGCCGCATCAAGCCGCGGGCATGCCGTGGAGGTCTGCGCTGCAGTTCGGGTGAGCTTCGTCGTGATGGTGCTCACGCAGCGCGCCCGGGATGCCGGTGGCCGCCAGACCATCGGCTGCGAGCCATGCCGCCGTGGCGGCAGCGGCGCGGTCGATCAATTCACCGCAGCGGGCGTAGTCGTAGGGTGACACGTCGAGCGGGCACAGCGGCGGCACAACGGTAATGGGCACCTGCCCGGCCCATCGCTCCAGGTCTTGCACGAGCTGACGCGCGACCAGCAGCGACAAGGCGTTCAGCGCGTGCTCGATGGCGCTGCGCGGGGCACGGCGGTCCGCACAGGCAAACCCCGCCGGCAATACGACGACGCGCGTGGCGCCCAGCCGGATGGCCGCGGAGATCGGCGTGTTGTTGGCGACGCCGCCGTCGATCAACAGGCGATCACCAACGCGCACCGGCGGAAACACGCCGGGAATGGCGGCGCTGGCCAGCACAGCCGGCACGATGGCGCCGGACGACAACACCACCTCGGCGCCGGTGCGCATATCGGTGGCGACAACATGCAGCGGCAGCGGGGCCGACTCAAGCAGGGTCTGCGCAAAATGCCGCGTCAGCAGGCGCTCCAGGCCAGATGCATCGACGAGGTGTTCCCGTCGGCCGCCCAGGATGCCGAGCATGCTGAACATTGCCCGCCACGACCACGGCATCACGTCGGCGCGCCGCACGCCGCGCCACAGCGCCTCCAGCTGCGCCGTGCCGGCCGCATGCGGATTGCACGCAAAAAAGGCAGCGTTGATGGCGCCGGCCGAGGCGCCCACCACCATGTCGGGCACCACGCCGGAGGCCACCAGCTCGCGCAGCATGCCGGCCTCGATGGCGCCGAGGCTGCCGCCACCGGCAAAGACAAACGCCGTTCGTTCCACTCTGTCCATGATCGATGCCGCGTTGCAGCAAGGAGTCCCAACTGGTCAATCCAGGGACGACTGGAACTAGAGTAGGTCTGCCCCGCCGTTGCGGCTAGTAGGGCCGGTCAGTCGCAATCAGCGAGCTTGCCGCGCGGCGTCCGCCAGCGGCTTCCAGTGCAGAAAGCCGAACAGCAACGTCAGCAGCACGCTGTCGAACAACGGCCCCTTGTGCAGCGCCACCTTGCGAAAGCACAGCACCACTTCCAGCAGGTGCGCGGCCAGCAGCACCGGCGCCACGATGCGCAGCCAGCCGATGGCGTCGGCCGACAGCGGCAGTGGCGTGGCATAGCTGGCCAGCGCGAGGCCATACACGGCCAGCAGGACGATCTTGCTGAGGACGTTGAACATGCCAGGACTCCAGAGGGACGGTGATTCCGATGCCATGCAGCATACCGGCCACCGCTGTCCCTCCGGCCGCTTCAAACACCTGGATAGACGCCGCCCTCCACCCGGCTGTCTCTGCCGGCAAGCGGCGTCAGGCCGTCGCCGTGCCGAACCACCGCTGCAACGCCGCCTGCAGCCCCTCCGTCGTTCCGTCACCGACCCACGCCACGTGGCCGTCGGGACGGACCAGCACAGCAGACGGCGCGGGCACCGTGCCCACCACCGGCAGCGTCCAGGCGCCTGCGTAGCGGGCGTCCACTCGCCGCACGCGATCAGCCCATGGCGCGATGTCGATGGCATCCGCCGGGCCGAAGTTGAGCAGCACCGCGCCCGCCGCGTGCAACAGCTGGAAAACGCGCACCGGGCCCTCGGCGGTGTCCAGGTCGAGATCGGGCATACGGCGGCCAAGCAGCGGATGCCCTTCGCCAAAGTCGTAGCGCACATCGAGCGCGGAGACCATCCCGACCAGGCGCCTGCGCGGTTCATCCATCCGAAACAGCTCCGAGGTGATCTCGCTCAGCGCCTTGGACCGCTCGTCCTGGCGAAGCAGCACCACCTGCGCCAGCGTATTGCGCAACGTACGCGCGGCCACCGGATGGCGCTCCGCGTGATAGCTGTCGAGCAGGCTTTCGGGCGCCGTCCGTTTGATGACGGCGGCCAGCTTCCAACCCAGGTTCACGGCATCCTGCATGCCCATGTTCAGGCCCTGCCCGCCCATGGGCGGATGCACGTGGGCGGCGTCGCCTGCCAGCAGCACACGTTTGTCGCGGTAGGCCACGGCCTGGCGGGCCATATCGGAAAACCGCGAGATCCAGTTCGGGCGATGCGCGCCAAAGTCGGTGCCATAGACCGCGATCAGCGCCTCGCTCAGGTCGGCCAGCGTGGGCGCATTGTCGGTGCCGAGTTGTCGCTCGGTCAGCACCACGCGGACGCATTTGCCGTCCTCCATGGGCGCGACGGCGTGCCGGCCGATGGCGTCGTATTTGAAGCCGAAGGGGGCGGCTGCTGCGTGGTGCGCACCTCGGCGATGAGCCAGCTGGTCGTGGCGTCCCAGCCGGCAAACTCAATGCCGGCCGCCTTGCGGACAGCGCTGCGCCCGCCATCGCAGCCCACGAGGTATTGCGCCCGCAACACCTCGCCGTCGGACAGCGTGACGTCGACGCCGCTGCCGTCTTGCGCGAAGCCGGTCACTTGACGCGCGCGATAGAACGGCACGCCCAGCTCGCCGACCCACTGCGCGAGGAGGCGCTCGGTGTGGTGCTGCCACAGGCCGAGCACATAGTTGTGCCGGGTCGGGAAGTCGCTGATGTCCAGCGGGTTCTCGCCGAAGTGCACGACCGGATAGGTCTTGCCCTGCGAGACAAACCGCTCGGCCACGCCACGCTGGTCGAGCACCTCGATCGAGCGTGCGTGCAAGCCCAGGGCACGCACACCGACCACATCCTGGTTGGCGCGGCGCTCGACAATGGCGACGTCAATGCCGGCCAGCGCCAGCTCGGCCGCGAGCATGAGCCCCGTCGGCCCACCGCCGGCAATCACCACGGCATGCCCGCTCATTTCGCACCTCCGGCTTGCATCACCGCGGCCCTGCCCTGCGCTCCAAACGTCGATGGCATCACACGCATGTCTCACCCTCCTTTCGGTCGGTTTCAAGATGGGTGGCGATGCTACTGCGGCCGCCGGGGCTTCCCGCAACCCCCGGGGCCGCGGTATACTTGAGGCAACGGTGGAGCGAATGCTTGTCTGGCGAAGCGCACACCACGAAAAAAGGCCGTCCCGAAGGACGGCCTTTTCTTGATTAGTTGCAATTATGTCTGCCCTACGAAATGCAGCGGAATCAATGCGTTACGCCGGACACCATAATTACGCAAGTTTGTCCTGAAGCACCAGTTTCGACCCAATCCACGGTGGGGCGTTACAAACATGTTTGCCCCACCTCTGGTCGGATGGCCACGGCAACCGAGTGCCATCAAGTTGAGCTAATCGTCGATCAGTTGCTTGTCCACCCTCTAAGCCATTGGTCACCTGCGCCGATTCTATCCACCTCATCCAGTACCAGGATTGGTATCGCTGAGTCGCCAAGGACGGGTATCTCACCCCCTCTAGCCGAGATGAGCTTGCGAGCACTGACTGCGGGCGTACCTGAATGGAATCGAAATCATGCTAGAAGCTTCCTCAGAGAGCTGACGGTTAATCGAGACTACCCGAAGATCCTCTCATCCACATATGAACTAGGATGGGACCCGTGAGGGGCGTCCCCAACGATTGACTGCAGGCGACTCGCTGGTCTGACCGATCTGTCACTGCACCAAGTCGAAGTTGTAGTTCGACAATACCCTCGGCTGCGACATGCAATCGATGTAGCCAATCGCGATCTTCCGCGTCGGCAACTGCATTGGGCAGCTAGTGAGCTTATCAACGAAGGACGACGCTTATCATTGACCAGCATGGCTACGCGAGCTGGGCTAGGGCATAGACAGTTTCCGAAGCTGGCCGGCGAGGCGCAACTGATCATCGCAGCGCACACATAGCAGCAAGCCTAGGCTTCTGGCTATGGATACCACCCGCCAACGACACCGCAAAGCAAACCAGCTTTGCAGTACAGGCTCAATGCGGGATGCTGGATTGACATCACGACGGGATTTCGTCCATGGGTCAGCGAAACAGAAATAGCTCAACTCATGGCTTTCGAGCCGGTGGCCAGAATTGGCGAGGAACTGTTGGGGGCGGTATGCCCCATGTTGTTGATTTGCACCGAATCTTGCCCCGCTGGGTCAGGATTTCGTGCAAATCAACATGCGCTTGGCCTGTTCGGCCGAATGCGCGCCATTTCTCGCCATACCTTCAACTCGTGCCGACAGAGGGCGACCACTAGTCAATTTTGAATTGCCCAATCGCCGATACCAATGCATCAGCCTGGTTTTGTAAGGCGCTTGATGCGGCCGCAGACTCTTCTACAAGCGCAGCGTTCTGCTGCACCATCTCGTCGAGCTGCGCAACAGCACGGTTGACTTCTTGGATGCCTGCCATCTGCTCCGTTGCTGAACGGGCGATATCCGAGACGATTGATTGAACCTGGGCGACATTGGTCACGATCTCGCTCATCGTGTCGCCCGCTTGGTGCACTTGGGCAGCACCGGCCGCGACGCTTGCAACAGTAGACTCCACCAACTGCTTAATTTCGCGCGCTGCTTGAGCGCTCCGGTGCGCTAGGCCGCGGACCTCCTGCGCAACGACTGCAAAACCGCGACCTTGCTCCCCGGCACGCGCGGCTTCGACAGCGGCGTTCAAGGCGAGAATGTTCGTCTGGAAGGCAATGCCATCGATCACGCCGATGATCGTGCCGATTCGGTCGGATGCCTCCTCAATCGTTGTCATTGTGCCGATCACGTTCGACATCGCTTCGCCGCCTTGCGATGCAGTCTGCGTCGCCGTCACCGATCGGGCATCGGCCTCGCGAGCAGCTGCGCCTGACTGAACGACCGTGCCAGAAATCTCGTCCATGGATGCGGCCGTCTGTTGCAGGCTCGCCGCTGCCGATTCAGTGCGGGAAGACAGATCGAGACTTGCCGCTGCAATCTCGTTTGCGGCGGCATGTACCAATTCACTCGCACCACGAATCTCCAACATCACCTTCTGCAGCTTAGCTACGAATTGGTTGAAAGAGCGCGCAATGTCTGCCACCTCATCCCTGCCGCCTTCCGGCAAGCGCTGTGTCAAGTCGCCGGTGCCCGACCCGATCGCCGCCATTGCATGACAGACCTCAGCAAGGCGGCGAAACACCGTCGTGGTGATAGCGAAGCAGACGACGGTCGCGATACCTACGATGATGAACAGGGATATAAGCGAAGCGGTCAATAGCGAACGGATTCCAGCCGTGGCCTCTGATTTGTCGAGGCTGACCACAACATGCCAGTCGGTACCCGCGACGGCCTGCGCGCGCATGAGCTTGGCCTTGCCGTCTACCGTTAGCTCCATCGGCACCTTGCCTGTACTGCCCGATGTCGTGGCGACCTTGGCAAAATCGGGCGCAATGTCGGCAACGGGTTTAAATCGCAACTTTGGATCGGGATGCGCGATCACGCGGCCGCTTTGGTCAACCAGCACACCAAAACTCGCCGGCGTCGGATGAATCGACTTGACGTTTTCAACGACGCTGTCCAATGCCACATCGCCCACCAGCACCGCCTTCAAAACGCCATCGCGTATCACGGGAACGGCTAGCGCAACCAGCAATTGCCCGCTGGTGCTCACGTACGGAATGGCTACAGATTTACCGGCCTGCGCGGCTCCCTTGTACCAGGGGCGGCTGGTTGGATCGTAGCTCGCCGGAATGTTTGGCCAGTCAGTGAATTTTGCTGTGCGATCAGGGTAGCCGACGCCTACGTCAAAGAACCCACCTGCAACGGCGATCTGCTTCAGCATGGGGTCGGGGTTCGTTGTCAGCACAGCGTCCTGCAGCGATGACACCATGAGAGTCTTCGCAGCGATCCAATCGCCGATCGCTTTGGCATGGTCGTCGGCGTAGGTGGTGAGATCGTGGTCGATTGCCGCTTCTGCACTTGCCTTTGCAGTCGTGTAGTTCGCTACGGTGGTTGAGACGACGGAGAACGCTACAAGCGAAACGCAAGCGCAGACGACCCGTGCGCGGATGGATGACAGCATCGTATTGCCTATGCGGTGTGTGTGGCGAGCATTCGAGTCCACCTCAGAATGCAGCGAACCGGTTCCGGGTGAGGAGTACGGTCGCGCATGTAGAAGCGCTATCCAAAGTCCGCGCTGGGGCACCGACCTTCACGGGACGGCCGCGTCAATTGAATCGCTTTGCGAGATTGCGCTGCTGTTGCAAAAAAGGCCCCACCAAATCAGGGCCAACCCTCTTCTTATCGGCGCACCTTCACCGGACGCCCGCATCGTTGCGTCATGCCACCGCCCCTGCTCCGCCGGTGAGCGGGTCGGAGCCGTCAACACGGTGCGTTAGCACGTGGCGCAGAAACTCCGCGTCCGCGCCTCGCGTGGGGCACTGAGGACCTCCTTCGCACAGCCCTCCTCGATGATGCGTCCCGCATGCAAGAAACACACTCGATCTGCGACTTCACGGGCAAAGCCCATCTCATGCGTGACGACCAGCATCGTCATGCCTTCGCGCGCAAGCGTGCGCATCACGCTCAGCACCTCGCCCACGAGTTCCGGATCGAGTGCCGAAGTTGGCTCATCGAACAGAATGGCTTTCGGCTTCATTGCCAACGAACGGGCAATCGCGACTCGCTGTTGCTGCCCACCCGAAAGCTGGTGCGGATATGCATGCGTCTTTTCGCCGAGTCCGACCTTATGGAGCAGGGCAATAGCCTCGGTGCGCGCCTGATCGGGCGGTTCTCGTTTGACGTGCACGGGGCCTTCCATCACGTTTTCCAGGGCCGTCCGGTGCGGGAAAAGATTAAACCGCTGAAACACCATACCGACCTGGGTACGAAGCTGATTGATGTTTCGGCACCGCTGTTCCACGAGCTGATCGAGCAGCTTGATCTCCCCCGAGTCGTACGACTCGAGAGCGTTGATACATCGAAGAAGCGTGGACTTTCCCGAGCCAGAGGCGCCGATCAGGCACACCACCTCGCCTTGCTGAACATTCAGCGAAATACCGTTGAGCACGCGCACGCCGCCAAAGCTCTTATGCAGATCTTTAATTTCGATCATGACAACCTCACTTCACCTTGTGTTTTCCAAAGCGTCTCTCGAGATGCCTGGTCAATCCCATCAATGGGAGACTCAATGCCAGATAGCCAATGGCCACAAGCGTGTAGACGGTCAGATTCTGGAAAGTCGCAGCGGCAATGAGTGAACCTTCGCGCGTCATTTCCGCAACGGTAATGGTGGATGCAAGAGAGGAATCCTTAAGCATGGAAACCAACGTGTTGCTATACGGTGGCAATGCAACCTTGATGGCCTGGGGCAGGATGACGCGCGTCATCGTCTTGACCTTTCCCATTCCGAGCGATTGCGCCGCCTCGTATTGACCTGGGTCGACAGACTCGATGCCCGATCGAATGATCTCGGCAACGTATGTCGAATAGCCGAACGCAAGGCCCACGATGCTCGCCTCGAGGGCGTCGAGCCGCAGGTGAATATCCGGGAAAACAAAATAGATATAGAAGAGAAGCACGATCATCGGCAAGCCGCGTACAACGTTGATCAACGTTGCGACAGCACGCCGGACCGCAGCAAACCGTGACATCTTCAGAAGCGCCCACACGAGGCCCAGCGCCGTACTCAGCAGCAAACAGCTGATCGTGATGAAAACGCTAATCCCTGCTCCTTTGAGCAATATCGGGACAAATTCAACTACGTCACTCCAACGCATGATCTACCTTCTAATAATAGTTCTATTCATAGCGGCTCAAAACATGCGCCGGAGTGACCGGGATCGACCACCTCGCTCCCTCGCCCGCACGTTCTGCAACTCGCCTGCCTCCAAAGCTCCCACGTACTAATCTGCGCGCCTCCCCTGCCGGGCCACCGACTCAAGATGGCCCGCACTCATCAAGAAAAAAGTGCCTGCGATACATCACGTGGCACTCCCGTTCAATCCCCGAAGTTCCACTTTTTGAGTATCTTGTCGAGCGTGCCGTCAGCCTTGATCTTGCCTAGTCCGCTGTTAATCTTGGACAGCAAGGCGGTGTTCCCTTTCTTCACACCGAATGCAATCGGCACCCTTCGCAGCGGCTGAAAACCGTCCACGACGCGAACTCCATCCAATCGTCCTGCGGCCTCCTGAGCCTTTAGGACCGGGTAGTCGTTGAACGCTGCCGTAATGCGGCCCAGTGCAACGTCGCGAGCCATATCCGCGCCGTTGTTGTAGAGCTTGACTTCCTTAAAGATGCCGAGCTTGACGAGTTCGTCCGAGGTCTCTTCGCCAGCGCCCGCACCCACGACGGTGCCCTTCAGATCGTCGATCGTCCGATAGGTGTTCTTGTCGGTTGCGTTGACGATGATCCCTTTTCCGAACTGCGCCACGGGTTGGGAGAAGTCAATCACTTCTGCCCGCTTGGGTGTGGGCGTCATGCCGGCCACGATAAGGTCGATCTTGTCCGAGACCACTGACTGGATCAGTGCCGAAAATGGGATGACGTTAAAAGAAACGTCGAACCCTTCGCGCTTGCCGATTTCCCGGATCACATCAGGCATGACGCCCTGTATTTCGTGCGTCTTCAGATCAAGAAATGCATTCGGGATACTGGAAGGCGTCGTTCCTGCAGAAATCTTGACGGTGTCTGCCCGTACATGGCTCGCGCCAAGAGCCATTGAGAGAGCAACGGCAGCAGTGACAAGAATGCGCCTAGCGAAACCTTCATGCGTACCGGCACCCCGTTGCGACGTATAGAGATACATGACAGATCCTTAACGAAAGTTCTTCAGACAATCGCGGGAAAAAGCACACAGGCGATGCTTGATCAGCCCCAACCGCGATGGGAATCAGCAGGCAACAGCAGCCCTGCTCAACAACAAAACAAGTGCAAACCGGATCGGTTGTAGAAAGCGGCGAAACACATCGCCGGCAGTCGACGGTAGTTCGCATCATGAAGACAGCCCTGCCCGAAGAACCACGACGATCACAACTTCTTCGACACCGCAAAGCTCTCATCATCTTTACTCCGCCTGCAATGCCCTCCACCAGACTCGAACGCAGCGAAGTCGCATAACCTCATGCGGCAAACTATAGAGAAGAATGTTTTTCCGGTGCTTAACATCCAATAAATTGTTCGTTAAATTCTAGTTAATGCTCAGGCTATCAATGCAATGGAGTCCGCATGGTGAGCGCTCTTGCCGATAGCAGAGCGCCTGCGGCGGCAATCCGGGAGCAGCTTTGAGCCCGGCGAACCCATAACGACAGCATCAGCTGCATACGGTCTGACTTGGCGCGGCGTCGGTGCATTCGTCCTTACCGGCCAGGTGCGCTCAAGGGCGTCACCCATTAAGTTGCCCAGGCATTCGATAGCGCTTAACGATCAATTTATCGGCCATTAAGCACAAGTTCGCGGCTCACTCCTATAGTGGCGCTTCCTCAAGCGCAAGAACGGTACAAAAGGCCGGTCGCGCAAAGTGCCGCAAGGAGCCGCAGATGAATTTGGAGTCGTTGAACACGCCGGCCGCATTAATCGATGTCGCCCGCATGAACCGCAACATTGATCGGATGCAGCGCCGCATGAACGCGCTTGGCGTCACGTTTCGGCCGCACGTCAAGACAACGAAATGCGAACAAGTGGTGAAGGCGCAGGTTGCCGCAGGCGCTCGCGGTATCACGGTCTCTACGCTGAAGGAAGCCGAGCAGTTCTTCGCAAGCGGAACCCGTGACATCGTCTATGCGGTCGGCATGGCTCCGGCCAAGCTGCCGCAAGCATTGGCGCTCAGGCAACAAGGCTGCGACCTCAAGATCGTCGCCGACAGCATCGCCTGCGCCGAAGCCATCGTTGCCTTTGGCAACGAACACCAGGAACGATTCGAGGTTTGGATCGAGATCGACGTAGACGGGCATCGCTCGGGCATCGCGCCTGACGACAACGTGCTGCTGGATGTTGGAAGAACGCTGGCTGACGGCGGCATGCATCTGGGCGGCGTGCTCGCGCATGCAGGCTCCAGCTACGACTACGACACACACGATGCATTGGTCCGTGTGGCCGAACAGGAGCGCTCTGGCTGCGTACGTGCGGCCGAACGCCTGCGCTCCGCTGGGCTTCCGTGTGAGACCGTAAGCATCGGGTCAACGCCGACTGCGCTGACCGCCGAGCATCTGGAAGGCGTCACGGAAGTTCGCGCGGGCGTCTACGTCATGTTCGATCTCGTCATGCACAACGTGGGCATCAATGACATCTCGGAGATCGCGTTGAGCGTACTGACAACCGTGATCGGACACCAGAGAGAAAGGCTGGGCCATTGTCGACGCGGGCTGGATGGCAATGAGCCGCGACCGCGGCACACAGAACCAAAAACACGATTTCGGCTACGGCATCGTCTGCCGCGAGAGCGGCGAGGTTCTGGACGGGTACGTGATGAGTGCAGCGAACCAGGAGCACGGCATCATTTCACGGTCAGGCGTACCGGACCACGAGATCGAGCAACGGCTTCCTATCGGAACGCGTCTGCGAATCCTGCCTAACCATGCGTGTGCAACAGGAGCGCAGCATCCCGCCTATCAAGCTGTCGACGCTGACGGCACCGTACAGACCTGGCCACGCTTCTACGGCTGGTAAGGCGTTCCGAGCACTGGGCGTAGCAAACCGGAACGCTAAAGAAGCCATTCATGATTGTGGGATGCATACGCCAGAAAGAATCATGAACGACCAAAATGAACTCGATGCTGGGAACCTCACTTGGATCATCCGCCAACGCCTACTGCGCGGCGAGGTCGAGCGAAACCCGCATCGTAATACGCGAGCGTCCGTCAATGGCATTCCTGTTTAAGTCTGACACTCGCCGGGGCGAGTTTGGCGCAAGCGCCTGCGGAGCGAGTTCCCGAGCCTTGATTTCCGTGTTTGGCCAGACGTAGGCGATCCGTCGGAAATCAAATACATCGCCTGCTGGGTTCCGCCGCCGGATCTGGGTGAAGCTTTCCCAAACCTTGAATTGGTGTTCTCCGTCGGCGCAGGTGTAGATCAGATCGACCTTAACCTTCTTCCGCCAGGTGTGAAGCTATTGCGCATGACCGAACCAGGTCTGGCGGCCGGGATGAACGAATACGCTACGCTGGCTGTATTGGCGGCACACCGGAATTTGCCTGCTTACCTCGATCTTCAGCGTGCTGGCGCTTGGAAGCAGTTGCCCACCGTTGCGGCGAAGGATCGGAGGGTTGGAGTCATGGGCCTTGGCGTCTTGGGAACAGGACTGCTCGAGAGTCTGAAGCCCTTCGGCTTCACGCTTCACGGATGGAGCCGCTCTTCGAAGCAGATTGAAGGCGTCACAACATTTACCGGGTCTGATGAACTAGCGCGGTTTCTCTCTCAGACCGACATCCTCGTTTGCCTCCTCCCACTAACTGAAGATACTCGCGGCATCCTCAATACGAGGACATTCGACGCACTGCCCAACGACTCCTGCTTGATCAACGTTGGCCGCGGAGGCCATCTAGTTGAGAAAGATCTCCTTGGAGCCCTGGCATCGAACAAGCTGCGTTGCGCCATCCTGGACGTCACGTCTACCGAACCGCTGCCCGCTAATCACCCGTTTTGGTCGCACCCGAAAATCATTCTGACGCCCCACGTCGCGAGCGTTACGGATGCCGAAGGCAGTGCGGACTTCGTGGCGACCAGCCTTCGAAGGCATTTCGCCAAAGAAGCATTGGTGGGCGTCGTTGATACGTCCCGCGGTTATTAAGTCTGTCTTGGTTGTTTTCCGAGCCAACAATGGAAGTTTGAAATGCTCAGAGTTGAAGAGGTATCGACACGCCGGGATTTGTGGGTGAAGCGGATGTTGTCGTGATTGGGGCGGGAATCATCGGGACATCCGCGGCCTATGAATTAGCACGGCGCGGTGTATCTGTGGCTCTGCTCGACAAAGGCATTGTTGGCGCGGAGCAGTCCGGGCGCAATGGGGCTGGGTCCGCCAGCAGAACCGCGACATCTTCGAACTGCCGCTTGCCATGCGCAGCGTTCGACGTTGGAGCGAATTGCGCGATGAACTCCAGATCGACCTGGGCTTTCGCCGTGACGGCATTCTGTATGCCTCCAATGACGCGAAGAGCATCGCCCGGTGGGAGGCGTGGTGCAAGCGTGCTCGCGACATCGGGTTCATCAGCCACGTGCTCACTTCGGCGGAGGTGAACAGTCGTGTCCCTGCTGGGGGTCCACAATATGCTGGGGGCGTCTGGTCTCCTGACGATGGGTGCGCTGAGCCTTCGCGCGCAGCACCTGCCTTGGCGGAGGGCGCGAAGCGCCGTGGCGCCCTGCTCTACCAGAATTGCGCTGTACGTGGCCTCGAGTTCAGCGCTGGACGCGTGAGTGGTGTGTGGACTGAGCGCGGCCTGATCAAAGCGAGCACAGTGGTCTGCGCCGGCGGCGCGTGGAGTTCACGTTTTTGCAACCGTCACGGCATTGACCTCCCGGCGGTCAATGTCGTAGGCACCGTGATGCGTACGTCCGTCGCTCCTGCCGCCATCAACGGCTGCTTCAGCGGCCCCGGGTTCGCGCTTCGCCGCCGCCTGGACGGTGCATACACGTTGGCAGTTCCTGGTTTCGGGCGCATCGACCTTGCCCCGCTTGGTGTGAAGCACGCCTTGAGGTACTACCGCAATTATCGAAACGATATCGGAAAGAAACTCAAGTACCGATTCTCAACGCCCTGGTTTGAAGGTCCAGAGGCCGGGGCAAGCTGGCAATTCGATCAGGTGTCGCCATTCGAACGGTGCCGTGTGCTCGACCCGCGCCCCGATCTCGACTTCGTCAAAGTTGCCCTCGAGAACGTCAAACGAGCGATTCCGCAGTTGGCCGATCTGCAGGTGGTGCACGCGTGGGCCGGCGCAATCGACACGACGCCGGACCTCATTCCCATCATCTCTGATGTCGCCCAAGTTCCCGGGTTCTACGTCGCGACTGGATTCAGCGGCCACGGCTTTGCGTTGGGCCCGGCGGCCGGCGAGCTTGTCGCAGACATGGTGACGGGCGCACAGCCCATGATGGACATATCACCGTATCGCTTGGGCCGTTTCAGTGACGGCACCACCGTCAAAGTCCCGGAAATGATGTGACAGCAATGTTGCTGCGCGTGGTCTGAGCGGAAGCTCGCACCTCGCGTCCGCTGCACTGCCCAAGGTCGAGGTCCGCAAAGCGGACGCGTCGCGCGGCGCAACCGATGGACTACGGTGTTCCGCTGTGAACGGGTACCACCTCATTCAAAGTCATGAGCAGGAGTGTTTTTATGAGATATGTCTCGACCCGGGGCGGCAGTGTCGACCGTCGGTTCTCAGAGATTTTGCTGGAAGGACTCGCGCCCGACGGCGGTCTGTATGTGCCCACGGCCTATCCCAAGATCGATGACGCTACGTTACGTCGCTGGCGCGGCCTATCGTACGCCGAGCTCGCGTTCGAGATTCTCTCGCTGTATATCGACGACATTCCTGCCGATGCGCTTCGCACCATCATTGCGAACACCTACACGCCGGAAATCTTCGGATCGACGCAGATTACCCTACTGAGAAAGCTCGACGATTCGATCAGTTTGCTCAACCTGTCCAATGGCCCCACATTCGCCTTCAAGGACATGGCCATGCAGCTCCTGGGCAATCTGTTCGAAGTGGAGTTGGAGCGCAGGGGATTACAGCTCAATATCCTTGGCGCCACATCGGGCGATACCGGCAGTGCGGCAGAATACGCCATGCGAGGCAAGCGGAATGTCCAGGTCTTCATGTTGAGCCCGCATGGCCGCATGAGTCCATTCCAGCAGGCACAGATGTTCAGCCTGCAGGACGAAAACATCCACAACCTTGCCGTTGAAGGCAGCTTTGACACGTGTCAGGACATCGTCAAGGCTGTCTCCGCTGACCTGGGTTTCAAGCGGCAATACAGCATCGGCACGGTCAACTCCATCAACTGGGCACGTTTGCTGGCCCAGGTGGTTTATTACTTCGCTGGCTACTTCCAAGCGACGACTGACAATAGCGAGCGCGTCTCGTTCTGCGTTCCGTCGGGCAACTTCGGCAACATCTGCGCCGGCCATGTCGCCCGCATGATGGGGCTGCCGATCGAGAACCTGGTACTGGCAACCAATGAGAACGATGTTCTCAATGAGTTCTTCAAGACGGGTCGGTACCGTGTGCGCACCAGCCGCGAGACCATGATTACCTCCAGCCCGTCGATGGATATCTCGAAGGCATCGAACTTCGAGCGTTTTGTCTTCGACCTGCTTGGCCGCGATGCGCAGCGCGTGGCGCAGATGTTTGGTACGGAGCTTCCACGGTACGGCCGGTTCACGCTTGAGGAACACGCGTTTGCCCAGATCGCCAGCTATGGCTTTGTCTCAGGCAAGAGCACTCACGCAGACCGGTTGCAGATAATTTCCGATACATGGGAACGCCATCGCATGATGATCGACCCGCACACCGCGGATGGCGTCAAGGTCGCGCGCGAGCACCTGCGCCCCGGCACTCGCACCATCGTGCTGGAGACTGCGCTGCCGCTCAAGTTTGACGAGATCGTGCGCCAAGCGACGGGGCAGGATGCCCCGCGCCCTGCTTCGGTGGCTGACCTGGAGCAGCGCCCGCGGCGCTGCCGGGTGATCGAGCCCTCCGCTGACAAGGTGATGGCATACATCGCCCAGCACTGCAATTCCTGAGCGTGCAGGGAGACTCATCATGGCTGTGTTTACGCCTGTCTCCGAGGACCAAGCGGCCGGCTTCATCGCGTCGCTGACACCGGGAAAGCTGACCTCACTGCGCGGCATACCAAGCGGAATCGAAAACACCAACTATTTCGTTACCACCACCGCTGGCGAATTCGTGCTGACCCTCTTCGAGCGGCTGCGCGAAGATGAACTGTCGTTCTACCTGAAGCTAATGCTCCACCTAGCTGGAAAGGGAATACCCGTTCCGGAGCCCAAAACCGATCGCAACGGGCAGATTGTCTTCAGACTGAACGGGAAACCGGCTTGCCTTGTGACGAGGCTGGAGGGACAGCATTGCCCGGCACCGACGCCGCACCATTGCGCGCAAGTCGGAGCAATGCTTGCACGCATGCACTTGGCTGGTCGGGATTTTGGGCTGGAGCAGTTCCCAACGCGCGGCTACGGTTGGTGGTTTCACGCCGCAGATCAGATCCTGCCGTTTCTCGACGGCAGCAAACGCGAAACGCTCCTTGACGAGTTGCGGTTCCAGCAGACCCTGGCCAACGATCACCTGTACCAGAACTTGCCTCGTGGCCCAGTCCACGGCGACTTGTTTCGCGACAACGTGTTGTTCGCCGATGGATCTAAGTCGAACGACAAAGCTGGCGCACAGACGCTGTCGGGTTTCTTTGATTTCTACTTTGCTGGAACCGACACATTCATCTTCGACGTAGCAGTGTGTCTAAACGACTGGTGCATCGATCATCCATCTGGAGCACTGCTGCCGGCGGCGGCCAACGCCTTCGTCAAGGCTTACGAAGTGGTTCGGCCGTTGACTCCACAGGAGCATCGCCACTTGCCTGCCGTGCTCCGAGCGGCAGCCTTGCGATTCTGGCTTTCGCGCCTAATGGATCTGCATTTCCCCCGCGAATCGACACTACTCCACGCACACGATCCGGAGCATTTCTTCCGTGTGTTGTGTCTTCACCGCTGTTCATCTCCTTTTTTGACACGAAACCAACGTTGATCCCATGACAAAATCATATTCACTGCGCGATCTGATTCGTGCCGATAATTTCATCGACGGCCAGTGGGTTCCTGCAGCGAGCGGCAAGCGCTTTCCCGTGACCGATCCCGCAACGGGCAAGGTCATCACAGAAGTCGCGGACAGCGGCCCCGATGATGCCCGCGCCGCAACTGACGCCGCCGCGCGCGCCTTCCCTGGCTGGCGAGATACCTTGCCGAAGGACCGTGCCACTGTTTTGCGTCGCTGGTACGCCCTCATCCTCGAGCACACTGATTCGCTGGCTCGGCTCATCTCGCTAGAGCAGGGTAAACCGCTCGCAGAAGGTCGCGGTGAGGTCATGTACGGTGCATCCTACGTCGCTTGGTTCGCTGATGAGGCCACGCGCATCTACGGCGACGTCATCCCCCAGCAGCAGCGCGGCAAACGCATGACAGCCATCAAGGAGCCGGTGGGGATTGTCGCGGCAATCACGCCGTGGAACTTTCCGCTCGCGATGATCGCGCGCAAGATCGCGCCGGCACTCGCGGCCGGCTGCACCGTGGTCGGCAAGCCCGCGGAAGACACTCCCCTCACTGCGCTGGCGTTGGTGCTCCTGGCGCACGAAGCCGGCGTTCCTGCTGGTGTGTTGAATCTCATCAGCGCGTCGCGCGACAACGCAGTCGGCTCGGTCAAAGCGTGGTTGGACGACGGCCGCGTACGCAAGATCACGTTCACCGGCTCGACGCCGGTGGGCAAATATCTCGCGCAGGAGTCAGCTGGCACGTTAAAAAAGCTGTCGCTCGAGCTGGGAGGCAATGCACCTTTTATCGTGTTCGAGGATGCCGACCTCGAAGCTGCGGTGACGGGGCTCATGGCGGCCAAGTTCCGCAACGGCGGTCAGACATGCGTATCGCCCAATCGCGTCTATGTACAAGCGCCGGTCTACGAGAAGTTTGCCGACCTCCTCGCAACGCGCGTTGCCGCGCTGAAGGTTGCGCCAGCAACTGATCCGAATGCACTCATCGGGCCCATGATCAATGCGCGCGCCGTCGAGAAGATCGAAAGTCATGTCAAGGACGCAATAGACCACGGCGCCCGGGTACTCACTGGTGGCAAGCGGTTACCAGAGCTTGGCAAGAACTACTACGCGCCCACCGTGCTAGCAGACGCCACGCCCAATATGCGGTTGAGCTGCGAGGAAACCTTCGGCCCGGTGGTTCCGCTGTTCCGCTTCGATGACGAAGCGCAGGCAATCCACGCCGCCAACGACACACCGTTCGGGCTGGCAACCTATTTCTACAGCCAGGATCTCCGCCGTATAGAGCGTATTGCTCGTCTGCTGGAAGCGGGGCTGGTCGGCATCAACGAAGGTGTGCTTTCGAGCGAAGCGGCACCCTTCGGCGGTGTGAAAGAGTCCGGCTACGGGCGTGAAGGGTCGAAGTACGGCCTCGATGATTACCTGTCGATCAAGTACCTGTGCCAGGGCAATCTCGAATGAAGAGCCGGGTGTGCTCATCGCGGCCGACGTCTGAGGGGTGCAATTCCCTGGATGCACGCCTCGAGCACGTCCAGCGACTGCGTCAGTGCCTGGCTATCCATATGCCCGTATCCAAGCAGAAAGCCGCCGGGGTCTGACCTACGCGCGGTGAAATCCCGAACATCATTGAAGACGACACCATGGGAGCGCAATGCGGCTCGCAAGTCCTGATCCCACGCAGGGTTTCGGCCCGAGATGACCACGTGCAGCCCGCCCTCGTCGCCAGCCAATGTCACCACGTCGGCGTAGGGCGCCAGCCGCTCGCGTATGGCATTCCGCATGTCCCCATAGTGCCGCCGCACCCTGCGCAGGTGTCGATCTAGCTCTCCAGACACCAGCAGGGTTTCAACGACCTTCTGCACCGGCCACGACACATGTGCACGCTCCCGTTCGACAAGCCCAGCCAGCGCTGCTGCGGCAGCGGGAGGCGCGACGATGAAGCCCAGCCGTAGCGAGGGGCTGACCGCCTTGGCGAATGTGTTCAGCAACAGTGTGCTTTCCGGCGCATGGCTGAAAATCGGTGGATGGTTTGTTCCTGCGTAATGGAACTCGCAGTCGTATTCGTTCTCCAGGATGAGCATCCGGTGCGCGCGCGCAAGTTCGACGAGCGCTCTGCGCCTCGGCCCCGACAGCCGCCCTCCCATCGGGTACTGATGCGCCGGTGTTACGTGGGCAAGGACAGGCACGGCGCCATCTCCCGCAATCCTCTCAACCAGAACGCCTTCAGCATCCACTGGCACGTAGCGCAGCGATGCACCGCAGCGAAGGAAGGCCGAAGTCGAACCGGCGTAACCCGGATCCTCAGTCGCGCACAGGTCACCCGGCTTGAGAAGTGCCTGCGCCGCAAGCTGCAGGGCATGACCTGTGCCATGCGTCACGATAATCTGTTCCGCCCCAACGCTGACGGACCGGTGTTCGCCCAGCCATTCCGCGATCGCGCGTCTGAGCCCCGGTTCTCCGCGCGGATCGCCATAACTCTGGGGCGGCAAATGGCGCCCGGCTTCACGGCAGGCGTTGCGCCATACCTCAAGCGGCAGGGTCCGCGCGTTGGCCTGTCCAGGCCGCCAGTCATGTCCGGAACCCTCCGGCCCTTCAGGCTCCCCCGCAGGACCTCGCCTATTCGTGCCAGCAGTAGGGGAGTCGAAGCCGGCTGTACCGCCGTGGCAGGGAGAGAAGACACGCTTGTCGCAACGAAGGTGCCGTGACGTCCGCGCCCCTCCAGGATGCCCTCGGCGATTAGTTCGTCGTATGCATCGACAACGCAGTTGCGGGCCACCGTCAACTGGGTCGCGAGGTCGCGGCTCGGGGGTAGCCGGGTGCCGGCCGGCACCACATGGCTGGCGATCTTTTCGCGCAGTTGCCGTGCAATCTGGCGGGAAACAGGCCCACCGGAAACCCGATCCAGTTCGAGGGCGACCAGCGCAGGCAGCGGCTGTCTCGACGAGCGATTTGCAACCATAAACGCGCCAAATTGTTCCGGTTTTGGTTCTTAAAAATTCTGTGTAAATCGTCAGAATTGATGAACCAAAGATAACACGGGATCGCCATGCGCATCCGCATCATTACCGACGACTTCACCAGCGCGCTGGACGGAACAGCTTGCTTTGCCGAGCGGGGCTGGAACACCGCAGTCCTCGTCCGACCGGACGGCTGCGATAGTGCGGAGGTCGTCAGTCTTGACACCGATTCGCGCGAATCACCTCTTTCGAGCGACCACGACAGCATCACGCGCGCAGCAACGGCATGGCGCGATGCCGAGGTGCTGACGCTGCAATTCGACTCGACGCTGCGGGGCCGGGTGGCACATGACTGCGTGAATGCACTTGCCGCTTCCGGCAGGCGCAAGCTGCTGCTCGCGCCCGCCTTCCCCTCCGCTGGACGCACGCTCGAAGCAGGACGGGTGCTGGTGGACGGTGTGCCCGTCCACGAAACCGCATTCGGGCGTGATCCCACCCTGCCGGTACGCGAGTCCAGCATTCCTGCGCTGTTCCGGGAGCACGGCGTCAACGTGCAGATCGCGCGTGACGCAGCGCATGCTCGGGCGCTGCTGGACGTGCATGACGCTGTGGTCGTGGATGCGCGTACTGAAGCGGAACTGGATGCGATCGTTGCTCGATTCGCGGGAGCACCTGATGTGCTCCTCGCCGGTTCAACAGGCTTGCTGCGCGGGCTTGCCCGCGTCCTCCCCAACTCGCGATGGACACCGGCCGATCGCCGCAACAGCGGCAGCTCCGCAGGAGCGTCAGATGTGCCGTCGGCACGCCATCCGTGGCTCGTCGTCGGAAGCATGAATCCGCGGTCACGCAGGCAACTCGCCGTCGCGCGAACAGCGTGCAAAGTCCACGTGCTTACAACCAGCGAAGCCCGTCTGCCTATCGGCACTCCGCCACAGGCTGCATTGCGTGAGCTGGTACAGCAAGTAGCGGATGGCATTACCAGCGGTCAATGCGACGGGCTCGTCGTAACCGGCGGCGAAACCGCGCGCCGCATTATCGATGCGTTGCCGGCCGTATCGTTGCACGTGTGCCGCGAGGTCATGCCTGGGGTGCCCCTAGCCCTGGTCCAAACCGCTCACCGCACATTCCCCATGATCACAAAGGCAGGGGCTTCGGAGACGACGAAGCCCTGCTGACCTGCATCCACTTACTGGCCGGGACAAAGTCATGAAGCAGAAACTGATCGCCGTCACGATGGGCGATGCGGCCGGCATCGGGCCGGAAATCATCGTCAAGACGTTTGCCAATGCGGCGCTCTGCGTTGAGCAGCCCTCATTCGTGATCGGCGATGCAGGTGTGTTACGCCGACAGGCCGCCGCACTTGACGTCCAACTCACCATACGCGAGGTCAATTCGGTAGCAGAGGTCGCACCAGAGCCCGGCGTGCTGGAAGTCTTGCAGGTGCCTGGCTCAGCCGCGCTGCCAGAGAACCTTGCCGTTGGCGAGGTCAGTGCCGCTGCAGGACAGGCCGCATTCGATGCTATCCGTATGGCCATCGAGCTGGCAGTCCGGGGCGACATCGCAGGCATCTGTACGGCCCCAATTCACAAGGAAGCACTTGGGGCGGCACACGTGCCGTATCCCGGACACACCGAAATGCTGGCGGACCTGTCGGGCACCCGCGATTACGCAATGATGCTCGTCAATCCGACGCTGCGCACGATCCTCGTGACGGTCCACTGCTCAATGCTGGACGCCATCGCAAAACTGTCGGTCGAGAGTGAACTGCGCATCATCCGTCTCGCACACCGAGCCATGCGCGATCTCGGTATCGAACGCCCACGCGTGGCGGTCGCCGGATTGAATCCGCATGCGGGCGAAGGCGGCCTGTTCGGCCGCGAAGACCTCGACATCATCGCCCCCGCGATCCGGCTCGCACAAGCCGAAGGCATTGATGCCAGCGGGCCGTGGCCCGGCGACACCGTATTCATGAACGCCAGCCGTGGGCGCTTCGACATCGTGGTTGCGCAGTATCACGACCAGGGTCTGATTCCCGTCAAGCTTGCAGGTGTCGAGGACGGCGTGAACATCACTGTCGGTCTGCCCTTCGTGCGCACGAGCCCAGACCATGGCACAGCTTTCGATATAGCAGGAAAGGGCATTGCCGACCCGGCCAGCCTGCAACTTGCCTTGCGCACCGCTCACCAGTTCGTTCGCCCGCAAGCGGGCCACACTTTCTACCGGAGCCTGATGTGTCCCACTTCATCCTGATGCTGACCGAAAACGACGCAACCGTCAGCGACGCGATTGCCACGTACGACAACCTGCGCGACAGCCCCCTACACTACGTTGGCTTCAAGGACGTCGGCTTGCCCATCACTGCGCTGAAGGAACTCGCGCAGCGAATCCGCGCGGATGGCCGCAAAGTCATGCTGGAAGTCGTCGCAACCAGCCGCGAGGCGGAGCTGGAATCGATTACTGCCGCACTCGAGATCGGCGTGGACTACCTGCTGGGTGGGCGGCACGTCGAAGACGGGCTGTCGCTGCTGCGCGGGTCGGCAATTCAGTACTTTCCGTTCGCCGGCCACACGGTTGGCCATCCCACCGTGCTCCACGGCACGATGGACGAGATCGTCGAGGACGCTCGCCGCATTGCATCAATGCCCGGCGTACACGGCCTGGACCTGCTCGCATATCGCTTTGCTGGTGAAGGCGATCCGGCCGAACTGACCAAGCGTGTTGTTCAGGCGGTCGGCGTACCGGTCATTGCCGCAGGCAGTATCGACCGCGAAGCCCGCGTGAAGGCCATGATCCAAGCAAACACGTGGGGTTTCACTGTGGGCAGCGCCCTGTTTCAGGAAGCGTTTGTCGATCGCCGTCTGTCAGCCCAGATCAATACGATCTTCAATATCGAAGGTGTGACTGCGTGATGCCGATGTGTCGGTCAAGCATCGACCATCGGTTGCCCGGCAGATACGGGGCACTCATCACGCAACGTCACGTCCCTACGCTAAACGCCCTCGCCCATCCGCCGGTGGCTGAAGCCATTGCCGGCGGACGTTGCCGGTAGGCAAGCAGCACATCAGCTTTCGGCTGATTTCAATCAGCCGCGACCCTGCATTTCGTTCTCCTCGAGGTTGTGTGTCTCCATGCCCGGGCGACATCCCGGCCAGCACGCACCCTGAAATCAGAGCCTCCACAAAAAGGGGCCACGCTTTCCAGTTGTATTCCACAACTATTAAGGGCCACAAAATGAGAATCACGCAGTGTGCAATTGCATCGACGCTGCTTTGCGCCGCCGGGAGCAGCCTGGCGCAGAGCTCCGTCACGCTTTATGGGGTCATCGACACTTCCATTCGTTACACGACCAACCAGCCTAGCGCGAACGGGCCAAGGAGCCAGATCGCGCTGAGCGACGGCGCCTTCAATGGACCGCGATGGGGCCTGCGCGGCGCCGAAGACCTCGGCTCCGGAAACAAGGCCATTTTCACGCTCGAAAGCGGCTTCGCCAGCGATACGGGCAAGAGCGGTCAACAAGGTCAGTTGTTTGGCCGACAGGCCTGGGTTGGTCTTTCCAACAGCACCGTGGGCACCCTCAAGCTCGGGCGGCAATACGGCGCGACCTACTCGTTCGTCAGCGATGTGGACCCGATCGGCGTTGGCAACTATTCGGAAGATAGCTGGGAGAGCGGACTGACCGGTCTGCGTTATGACAACACGCTGGACTACTCGAACCAGTGGGGTGGCTTCAAGGTGAACGGGCAATACTCGCTTGGGGAGCAAGCGGGCAACGCGAGTCGCGGCCGGACGATGCAGTTGGCGGCAACGTACGACGTTGGCGGTCTGAAGATCGGTGGCGCTGGCCAACAGTCTCGTGACGCGAACGGCAATGACCTGGTGCTCTGGACGGCCGGTGCGAAGTATACGTTCGGCAACATCACGCTGCACGGTTACTACATCGACTCGCGCCGTGATGCCGGCTTTGCCATCGGTGCGGGCGGAACCTCAACGCCGCTTGCCAACACCAGCATTGGCAGCAATGCCAATACCGTCTTGGGTGCCAACACGCAAACGTCGCGTCGCCACGATCGGCTCGGTGCGGTGGGCGTGACGTATCAGGCAACACCTGCGATGCGGTTCATCGCCACGTACATGCGTGACAACGTTGAGGGCGTGGCGCAGGGCAATTCGGGCATCGTGCAGACGGGTTACCTGGTGGCGATGTACAGCTTGTCCAAACGCACGGATGTGTATGTTGAGGCGGACTGCAGCCGGCTGAGCGCTGCGTCCATCGCCGACCCGAACAGTCCTCTGGGAACGTTTGGCGGGGCAAACAACCGGACAGGTGTAGGAGTGGGGATGCGCACGCGCTTCTGACAGCCACGCATCGGCATGATCGTTGCGCCGCCCTCTCGCACAAAGGCCGAGAGGGCGGCGCTTCCTGTATTCGCAGGCAAGCGGATGCGGTGCTCTGCTCCACTTGAGAAGATGCCTGGCTCCATCGGTTTATTTCCGATGGAACCATGTTGGCGACGCAATCAGAACGATGCAGTCGCCTTGATAGCGCGCTCGACATCTGCGCTGCTCACATCGAGGTGTGTGACCCAGCGGATGCGGCGCATGGCGCCTTCTTCACCACGATAGACACCGCTTTTCACCTTGATGTCGCTTGCTTCAAGATGAGCAAAAAAGTCGTCAGCGATAGTCGGATCGATGTCGGTGAACAGGATATTGGTTTGCGCCGGATGCGCCCTGAAGCGGCCGCGCAATCGAGCATTGCCCTCTGCAGCTTGGGCCAGCCCGCGCGACAGCATGGCCGCATTGGCATGGTCGTCGGCCAAGCGATGCACGTGGTGCTGCAGCGCGTGCAAGCCAGCTGCGGCGAGCAATCCGGCCTGACGCATGGAGCCGCCCAGCATCTTGCGAACGCGCGTCGCCTGGCGGACGAAATCGTGCGAGCCCAGCAGCAGCGATCCCACCGGCGCACCGAGTCCCTTTGAGAGGCACAGCGATACCGAGTCGAAACCTTCGCAGAGTTCACGCGCACGCTGCAGCGGATCGCCGCCATCGGCGAGCGCCACCGCGGCGTTGCAGAGACGTGCCCCATCGATGTGCGAGCGCAATCCGTGACGCTTCGTCAAGGCAGCGACGTCGTGCATGTACTGCATGGGCAGTACTCTGCCGCCAAACGTGTTTTCAACCACGACGAGGCGCGTGCGAGCGAAATGCGGGTCGTCAGGCTTGATGGCGGCTTCGATGTCGTGCAGGGCGATGGTGCCGTCGGGCTGGTGCTCCAGTGGCTGCGGCTGAATGGAGCCGAGCACCGCCATACCGCCGGCTTCCCAGCGATTGGTATGCCACTGCTGGCCTACGATGGCTTCGTCGCCGCGTTGGCAATGCGTCATCATCGCGATCAGGTTAGTTTGCGTGCCGCTGGGCGCGAACAGTGCCGCTTCGAAGCCAAGCATCGCAGCAGCAGTTTCCTGTAGGAGGTTGACAGTCGGATCCTCCCCTACTACGTCGTCACCGAGCGGCGCTTCCATCATTGCCTGCTTCATAGCAGGAGTGGGCAGGGTGACGGTGTCACTGCGAAAATCGCTCATGGGTTCCTCAACAATCAATCGTGAACTTGCCTCTCATCGGCGAAGGAACGACGAGTCGCGAGACCCAGCCGCACATCCTGCCGCTAATTGGAGGCGTCAACGGTGAGGAGAAAGCTCACCGCTGGGTACCTTTATTGCGGAATGACGCCTGCGCTCAATGCGCAAGCATCGCTTAGAAATCGGCGACCTTTCCCCAAGCGGATTTGCCGAATCTGGAGGGCTGATACGGCCGCGGGTCGACGATCGGATTCGCACCGGTGGCAAGATCGGCAACCAAGTGACCCGCGCCAGGACCGATGCCAAAACCGTGACCGGAGAATCCGGCTGCCAAAATCAACCCCGGGATACCGGGGACTTCACCAATGCCTGGAACACCATCGGGCGTGCTATCGACGAAACCGGCCCAGGCATGAGTGACCTTCGCATCGCGAAGCTGGGGTAGCAGCTTGACAGCGCGCCGGTGCGTTTCCCGGATCGTGGCCGGATCGGGCTTCGGATCAAGAATCCGCACCTGCTCCATGGGTGTCGGCGCATCAAGCCGCCATCGCTTCAGCGTCTCGTGCCCGCCGCGGACGCCTTCCAGCCCACCGGGCAGAAGGCTCCGCCACCGCTTGGCAAACATCGGCACGAACTGGGGTGCAAACCGCAAAAACTGCGGCGTCACGTCCACGCGCGCGCGGCCGCTGATGGCGAGGGCATAGCGGCCATCGTTCCTGCGTGTAACGGATATCCCCGCTGTAAACAGCGCGTCCGGTAAGGGATCGTCCACAGGAGATACGCTCAGGATGGACTGGCGAATCGATGCCTGAGGGAAACGGACACCGAGTTGCCGGCAGAACGCCGACGCCCAGGCGCCACCTGCAAGCACAACGGTTTTGGTCTTGATGACCCCCGCTTCCGTAACCACCCCGCTAACGTGCCCGCCCTGCAGTTCGATGCCACGGGCCGCACACTGCTGATTGACGCTGCCGCCGAGCTTCATGAGTGCCGTTGCCACAGCGGGCGCAGCCTTCCCCGGGTCGGCTGTTCCGTCGGTAGGCGAGAAGACCCCGCCTTTCCAGGACTTGCCGGTCGCTCGCCCCTTTCAGCAGCCTGCCGGCCGTCGAGCATGTATGTTGTCACGCCTGCGGTCTTTGCAAACTCACCCCAACTCGCCCAACGTGCCAACTCGTCGTCATCGTTGCTGAGATACAGGAGCCCGCAGCGATGAAACCCGGCGTCTTCGCCAGACTCGATGGAGAACTGTTCCCACAGATCAAGACTCTTGCTTGCCAGAGGCAACTCGCGAGCATCGCGGTTTTGTTGCCGGCACCAGCCCCAGTTGCGACTCGACTGCTCGGCGCCGATGCGTCCCTTTTCGACCAAGGCGACTGAGACTCCTCGCTTGGCCATGTAGTAGGCAGCAAAGACGCCGATGATGCCCCCGCCGATCACGACCACATCTGCGGCTGTCGGCAGCGTAGGGGAAGACTCTATGAAGCACAGCGGAGGGGACATGATTATGCTCGCTCGATTAAGGCCTGGACGTTCTGTGTCACGTAGAACTTGGCCACGCGATCGCTGCTTTCCCACCCGATCGCTGCACCTTGCGGCACGAACAGCGCGTCGCCAGCGCTCAGCGACAGAACGCTGCCGTCAGGCGAGGCAAACCGCACACCACCGGCAAGAAGTTGCATGAACTCGTTCTGACGATGTGGACGAATGATCCGATGGTACGGCGTCGAATCCCACGTACCCGCACGGTACTCCATACCCTCATCGGTGAAGACATTGTCGCTGCGGCATTGCGGCGCGGAACCAAGCAGTACCTCCGCTGGTAGCGACGAAGACGGCTTGAAATCCGCATCGACGCGAAGCGGAAAAAGACCGGGCAGCGCTGGCCCCTTGCTGGCGGCCGCACAGAATACGAACTGCGCAGGCGACTGCGCCTTGACGCGCAGCGCCGTACCTGCGCCGATGACTGCCCCGCCTTGCGGACCGAGTACCAGCGAGGTACCACCAGCCACCTCAAGCGTCAGCTCCCCCTCTACGACAACAATCGTTTCAATGTGAGGAAAGCTCTGTACATCCAGCTCGCCCACAAAGTCGATACGGCCAACGACCATCGAATCGGCACCGCTCCACGCGATTTCGCGCTGCTGCGCGAACGGGTCATTTTCGCCAAAGGCTGCCTTGTGGAAGGACGTGGAAAAAGGCGCGCCTCCGGCACGGTGCAGCACGATTGCTCTGGTCATGTTGTTCCTCCTATGTGGTGCATTGGTTTTGTAAATACCCTAGGGGACCTGCTGGAAACGCATGCCCCTTCACGGGCGAATTTTGCGACACCGGGCACCTGGGCTTCGGTGCATAGCAGTCCTGTCGCGAACGGACGTTTTCCTTCGCTATTCCTCGCGCAGTCCTTGGTGCCCCGGCGTGCCGAAGTAACGCTGCGCCAGAGCAACCCAATACAGCACACCGGCAGGAATGATGTCGTCGTTGAAGTCGTATTGCGGGTGATGCAGACCCGGCGCAGCGCATCCTGTCGAGGCATTGCCGATCAGCACGTATGTGCCAGGCCGCTCCTCGAGCATGAAACCGAAGTCTTCGGACGTCATGTTGGGCGGCACGTCCCGGTGCAGGCGTGCCCCGCCAAACGTCTCGCGTATGGCCGCCTCGCAAAGCGCTGTCTCAGTCGCCGTGTTGATGGTGGCGGGGTAGTACTGGAAGAACGTGACTTCGACCTGCGCACCATAGGCAGCGGCCAGCCCATTGCACATCTGCTCGATGTCACGTTGCAGCCGTTGCAGCAAGTCCGACGACAGCGTGCGAATCGTGCCCCGCAACTCGGCGCAGCTTGGTATGACGTTGTCCGTGTCGCCCGCGTTGAACATGCAGACCGAGATGACGGCCGGATCTGCAGGATCCTTGTGTCGCGCAGCGATGGTCTGACATTGCAGCACCATGGAACACGCCAACGGTATTGGGTCGAGGCCAAGGTGCGGTTGTGCAGCGTGGGCGCCCTTGCCCGTGACGGTGATTCTGAATCGCGAGCCAGCGGCCATGATGGGGCCCGTGCGCAATCCGAATTGTCCGGCCGGCAAGCCAGGCCAATTGTGCATGCCGAAGACCGCTTCCGTCGGGCATCGCTCGAACAGCCCGTCGTCGATCATCTTCCGCGCGCCTGCGCCGCCTTCTTCTCCGGGCTGAAACACAAAATGAACCGTGCCGGGCAGTTGTCGCATTTCCTTCAGGATACGAGCCGCCCCCAGCAACATCACGGTATGGCCGTCATGCCCGCAGGCATGCATGACACCTTCCTGGACGGATGCATGAGCAAAGGCATTGGCCTCGCGAATGGGCAACGCATCCAGATCTGCCCGCAGGACGATTCCTCGTTCCGGTGTAGCGCCCGGCAGGCTCGCTACCACGCCCGTGCCACCCAGGCCCCGCACAACCTTATAGCCGATATCCTCAAGCTCACGCGCGACGACATCCGCCGTTCGGTGCTCTTCAAAGCGCAGCTCGGGATGGGCATGCAGGTCGCGTCGCAGTTTCGCCCAGTGCGAATGATGCTGTCGTAGTAACGGCTCAAGGGTTGTAGGGGTTTCCAATCTCAACACCTGTGTCATGCAAGCTGCTTCACGTCTGCGCCATCACAGCGTCAGGCGTGGCCGCTGTTCTAATCGTAGAAGCCGAGGATCGACTTGACTTCCATGTACTCTTCCATGCCCTCGACGCCATACTCGCGGCCGTTGCCCGATTGCTTGTAGCCGCCGAACGGCGCCTGCGGATCCCACGCCGGATAGTTCAGATGCACCTGCCCCGACCGGATGCGCGCGGCTACTGCACGCATCACCTCCTTGTCCGTGCCTTGGACATGCGCACCCAGTCCGTAGACCGTGTCGTTCGCAATGGTGATGGCTTCTTCGACCGTGTCGTAAGGAAGGATGGCAAGAACGGGCCCAAAGATCTCCTGCTGGGCGATCGTCATATCGGTGCGAACTTCGGAGAAGATCGTAGGTCGCGCATAGAAGCCCGCGCCGAATCCCGATGGCCTGCCCGGGCCGCCCGTGAGTAGCTTTGCCTGCTCGTCGATGCCCGCTTCGATCATGTGCTGCACACGGTCAAACTGGGCACGATTGGCGAGCGGACCATGCGTCGTGGCTTGGGTGAACGGGTCTCCGACGACTATATGCTCCGTTGCTGCAACAGCCAGCGCCTCTACCTGTTGCAAGGCTGCGCGCGGCACGATCATGCGGGTCGGCGCACTGCAAGACTGACCCATGTTCCGGAACGCCCCGGCCACGCCCATTGAGACGGCACGCGGCAGATCGGCATCAGGCAGCACAATGTTGGGTGATTTGCCGCCCAACTCCTGCGCCACTCGCTTGACGGTCGGCGCGGCGGCCTGTGCGACCAGCACGCCAGCGCGCGTCGAACCTGTGATCGACACCATGTCGACTTCAGGGTGCGAAGCGAGTGATGCGCCGACTTCCGCGCCGCTGCCACTCACGAGGTTAAAAACGCCGGCAGGAATGCCAGCATCCGCGATGACCTCTGCGAAAAGCAAGGCGCTCAGTGGCGACAGCTCACTCGGCTTCAGGACGACGGTACAGCCGGCGGCCAATGCTGGGCCGACCTTAGCCGTGATCTGATAGATCGGCCAGTTCCAGGGCGTAATAAGTCCGCACACGCCAATGGGTTCGCGCGTGATCGCTGTGGTTCCGCGCTGGGTCCGGAACGGATAACTCGCGAGGTTGTCGCGCGCCACCCTGATATGTTCCGCCGCCAACGGCACGTGCGCGGCGCGCGCGTAGCTGATCGGTGCACCCATTTCCGCTGCGAGCGCTGTGGCGAACAGTTCGGCCCGCTCCAGCAGCAAGGCATGAACGTTGTTCAGTAGCGCTGCGCGCGCCTGCGGCGAGGTCGCCGACCACGTCTGGAACGCGATGCGGGCGGCGTGCACCGCCCGATCGACATCATGCGCGCTGCCGAGCGGAATCTCGCAGAGCGCCGTTTCGGTAGACGGCGAGATGACAGCAATTCGATCAGTGCCCTGCGGCACAACCCATTCGCCGCCAATAAAGAACCGATCCAACCTTCCGGCTTGCGCCAGGTGACGTACAGGTGAACTCATCTCAGTGTGTCCATAAGTCGGTACCACGCGCCAACGAACGGCAAAAACCACGGCTTGCCAAAGTGGCCAGGGATGGCAGGCCACTCAAAGTCCTTCCATGGATTCAGATCGGCACGTCCTTCCATGATTTCAGCCATCAGCGTGCCCATCAGCGTGGCCATGTGGGTGCCGTGGCCGCTATATCCCATCGAGTAGTACACGCCTTCCCGCTGACCAGCGCGCGGCAGCCGGTTGGCCGTCATATCGACCATGCCGCCCCAGCAGTAGTCGATGCGCACACGGGCCAGTTCGGGAAACACCGTGGCCATCTGCTGGCGCAGGATCAGACCGCTCTTCTCGTCCGACGTCGGATTGGATGTTGCGAACCGCGCGCGGCCACCAAACAGCAGCCGATGGTCGGGCGTGACACGAAAGAAGTTGACGAAATTCTTGGTGTCGGTTGCCATGCGCCGGGCCGGCATCAACCGGGCCAGTCGGTCATACGGCAGAGGCTCCGTGACGATGATGAAGGCGCCGACAGGCACAATCCGGCGTCGAATCCAACCGAATGGCCCGACTTGAGAAACCCCGCTGGCCAGCAATACCTGTTGCGCCCGAATTTGCCCGCGCGGGGTGCGCACCACGTATGCGGTGCCTGACGTCTTTTCTAAAGCCAGGACCGGCGTATGCTCGAGAACGTGTGCCCCGCGCGCTTGCGCGGCGTTGGCAAGACCTCGCACGTAGCGACCGACATGCATTCCGGCACTCTTCTCGAAAATCAGTCCGCCGTGATAACGGTCTGAGCCGATCTCATCTCGAAGCTCGGCCTTCGTCACAATGCGTGTGTCGGGGTCAACGCTCGCGGCCAGCAACGCCTGGCTTCGTGCGAGCTTGTCGAAGTGCTCTGGCTTGGCGGCGAGCTTGATCTTTCCGTGGCGGGCGAAATCGCAATCAATCGATTCCTCCCTGACCAGACGCTCGACCGTGTCGACACCCGCGTCGAACGCCACATACAACCGGTTGGCTAGCTCCGTGCCAATACGCTGCGACAGCGAAGCGTAGTCCTGCGCGAAGCCGTTGTTGCACATGCCACCATTGCGCCCTGATGCGGCCTGTCCTACGGTTCCCGCCTCGCACACAACGACGCGTGCGCCTTTTTTGCTGAGCGCCAGCGCGGCCGCCGTGCCTGTGATACCGCCACCGACCACAACCACATCGCAGTTCCCGCTTGGTAGCTCAGTGGAATGGCTAACGAACGACTCCGACGTATCAAGCCAGTAAGAACGGAGATGCATCACAAGCCTCAAGCACGCAAGCGGAAAGAACTCGTCGCAATAACCGGCAGCCGTGTCCCGCAACGATTCATTGGACCCAGCCTAAAACATAGCTTGACTGATAACCGCGTAATACCGGCCAGCCCGATCGGGTAGGCCACTAGTTGCATCGGCAGGCGCGTTGCGGACCATCTTTGGAACAACATCGACTCGGTTCAATCCTTGTTCGCTGAGCCAGCCCCCAAAAGTAGCTCCGGAAGGGACGTCGATACGAATGAATTCCCCTGCTTGTCCCGCAAGCCAATGACTGATCAGTGCCATGGCGCGAACGTCTTCACTCGAATGCGGCGCGACCACGGGGCCAATGACGTAGCCCCGGCCAAAGCGGCGGAGCACCGAGAATCCAATAATCTCTCCACCACGTTGGAGTACTACGCTGTCCCCAAGCTTGAACAAGGCGCACAAAATCGCACGGCGCTCCAGGCCGGAGGCGCGTGAAGCCATGTCGGCAAGATGAGGGAAGTCCTCAGGCGTTGCCAGCCGAATCCGCTCACCGTCGGGCAAAACGACAGGCGTCGCATTGACGACGGTCCCCTGATACTGCTCCAGCGAACCGCACTCGGTGAAACCCAACTTTTCGTAGAGTGGTCGGCCCGCCTGTGTCGCATGCAAAAAAACTTCTCGTGATCCCAACTCTCCGAGGAGCATCTCCACCAACTTGCGGCCAATGCCTCTGCCATGGTGGTTTGGGGACACGATGACGTTGCCGATAGACGCGCGGTCCGTTCCGAACTTCCAGCACAACGCTGTACCAACGACAACACCACCTTCTTCCGCGACGACGCCTGTCGCCCGGTCTGCAGAAAATTGCCAATCTTCCGGCCTATGTGCCCAGCCGAACGCCTTTGAAAGCGCATGGGCCGCAGGTATATCGGACCGTGCGAACACTCGATATCGAAGAGTCGTCGCGGAAGAAGGTGCCCTTACAAAGCATTCCTGTTTCATTGAGCCTACCCATGTTATGCCTCGCCAGTCAGCGCAGCCGCTATACGCGGGGCGTGGATCGAGCCAGAATTTCTATGCCAATGCGATGGCTTCGACCTCTACTTGCAGACCGAAGTGGAGTGCCGGAACCGGCACGACTGCGCGAGCGGGCCTGGTATCGCCGGCCCAGCGTGCGTAAATCTCGTTGAAGGTCGCCCATTGCCCGATATCGACGATATAGACACGGACTTGGACGAGCTTCGTTACATCGCTGCCGGCACCTGAGAGTGCAGCCGCCAAATTTGACAGCACCTGCTCAACCTGGACCTCAAACGGCTTGTCCGTGAGCTTTGTACCCGCTGCGTCGATCGGCAGTTGGCCCGACACGAACACCAGCCCATTGGCAATCGAAACATGGCTGTAGTGGCCGCCGGGAGATGCCATTCCGGAAGGATTTACTGTCCGACGCGCTTGAGCGCCAGTGTCTTGCTGATCCATGGAAACCCTAGAGGTAGAGGGACCGTCGCTAACTTGCGGCGCGCCTGAAAACCGTCGAACTGCAGCCCCCAAGCCGCCCCGGGCCTTGGATATGGGGCGCTGCTGCCAAGCTCATGCGCCAAACTATAGAAAAATTTCTTTTTGTCGTGTTTAATATCCAATGAATACTTCATTAATAAGGTCTTAATGCTACAACTAGAAGACATGCAGTTGCTTCGCGCGTTGGGAGTGTCACAATCGCTTGCCGCGGCCGCGAGGTTGCTGGACCTGACGCCGCCAGCGGTCACAGTGCGCCTTCAGCGGATCGAAGAGCGCATGGCATTACGCCTCGCCACGCGGGCCGCGAGAGGCATTTCGTTGACGGATGAAGGCCAGCGTCTTGTTCAGGAGGCAATCGATATCCTCGAGAGGATCGAATCCATTCCGTCACGCGTGTCCGGAGAGTCCAGCGGCGTCAGTGGCCATTTGCGCGTCGTGGCACCGTTCGGATTCGGTCGCGAATACATTGGTCCGCTGGTCCGTGACTTACACCGCTCGCATCCCAACCTCGCGATCTCCCTGATCCTGGTCGAAAGCCCGCTTGCAGCAGCGTCCGGGGCCGATGCCGTCGTATCCATCGGGCACGTCAAGGGGTCATCCTGGGTGGGACACTTCCTGGCCCCCAACGACCGTATTCTTTGTGCTAGCCCTGCGCTGGCGCGCAGTCTGTCTAAGCTCAAGCATCCATCGGAACTGACACGGTACGACTATCTGACATTGCGAGAGAACGACGAAGACGTGACTCGCCTGCGCTTCACTCAACACGATGCGGCGGGCAAACGCCTAAGCAAAGCGGTGACGGTTCGGTTGAACAGCGCGCTGTCGTCGAACGACGGCACTGTAGTAAGGGACTGGGCAGTCAACGGCCTCGGCGTCGTAGCGCGATCGGAATGGGATTGCGCACGGCTCATCGCAGAGGGAAAACTGGTCAAGGTACTTCCGGCGTGGCACCTTGAGCCCGCCCCGGTTATGGCGCTGACACCTACGCGACAAGGACTAACGATCCGTCAACGCGTATTTCTTGAAGCCGCGAAACAGGCCTTCAGTCCTGCGCCTTGGCGCAGTTGAGACAGGTTTGCGCCAGAGTGCGCAAGCATATCTATTTATGCCTCGGATGTCGGTATAGCAGCTCCCTAGAGCGGAGACCGGGTGCAATGCTGCACATGTCTATGCTTCAATGCCTAACACCGCCCACAAATCCCGAGAACTCAGCAACTGAACGCCGGCGTGATAAAGACGCGCGGCCGCGCCATAGGAGCCCTGCAATGATTAACTTTTCCGTCTTGCCCTACTTTTTGCTAACGGTGGCGCTGGTTGTCGCCATACCCGGGCCCAACACCATCTATGTGTCGACGGCAAGCGCCAGCCAGGGCTTCAAGTTTGGTCTTGCGTCGTGCTTCGGCATCATGCTGGGAACACTCGTTCATGTGTCCTTTGCCGCAGTAGGCATCACCGCGCTGCTGATGGCGTCACCAACCCTTTTAGGCGTGACCAAATTGCTCGGGGCCTCTTACCTCATCTATTTGGGGGTCAAGTCGATCACCAAAACGGTCACCGATACCGATGCCGTTCGTCAAACCTCTCTCGGCCTGGGCGAATCCATCAAGAAGGGGTTCCTCGTCAATTTGCTGAACCCAAAGACTGCCCTTTTCATCGCCGCTTTCCTGCCCCAGTTTGTTGACCCCGCCTCTCGAAACATTCCCCTTCAAATCTTCTCTCTGGGCGTCATCCTGATCGTGATCGGCGGCCTCAGCGACATCCTTTACGCCGCAGCGGCCAGCAAGATTGGAAAGATGGTCGCCAACACTCGCAGGACGCGCAGCGTTGGAAAATATGTGACGGGGGTCATCTACATTGGGCTGGGCATCGTGGCCGCCACAACTTCGAACGGCTCAACGAAGTAGCACCGACGGGAGCGGGGCATGTGCTACTCCGCCCAGATCGAAGCCGACTATCGACGGTTCGTACACGAGTACGGCGCCATCATGTCGCTCGACGACTTCACGCGGATGGTGGTCGAGTACTTCGCCAACCCAACGGTGCGCGTCCCGAAGGCAATGACCGTGCATTTCCTCAAATCGCCCGAGACCGACGAAGAAAAGAAAATCGCCAGGGTCACCTGAACTCGTGACCCTTACAATCGGCTGCCCCGCCGTGCCTTGCTGTTGGGGGCGCGGCAGAAATCTTGAACTGGTTACGCAAAGATTCCAAGGCTCCTGCGGTACTCGACTGGCTCAGAGAGCCCAGTGAAATCTTGATCCGCTTTTTTTGTTACAGCGGATATAGGCGTCCAGAGCCTGGATGAACTGCTCGATGGTTGTGGACTGCCAGTTCCGAGGATAGAACAGTTCGGTTTTGAGCCGGCCGAAGCATCCTTCGCATGCCGCATTGTCAGGTTAGTAACCCTTGCGCGACACGGAGCGCACCAGCTTCGCATCGGCAATGCGCGTCAATCAGCCTGGCCAGCGATAGTGGGCGCCACGGTTGGAGTGCACGACAGGCCGTGCGCTGCTGGATGCAACCGTCTCGATTGCAGCAGCCGCCCGCGAAATCAAGGAACTCATCGAAGCATCTACCACCACGGTGGATGCCGGTTCCCAGCAGGCTGTGGAGATCAGGGGCCTTATGCATGAAGTTCGGACGTCGACCGGGCGCGTCTCGGAGATCGTGACAGAGATTGCTGCAGCGTCCGACGAGCAGACTAGAGGGATTGAGCAGGTGAATGTCGCGGTTGCGGAGATGGGCGAGGTAACTCAGCGGAACGCTGTACTCGTTGAGGAGGCTGCCGCTGCAGCAAACTCTCTGGAGGAGCAGGCCGATCTGCTCCGCAACAAGGTCTCGATCTTCAAACTGCAATAACCGTAAATCGCATTATGAGCGCTGCCTGCGCCGCCGTATGGCGGGCAGCGCGGCGCACACTTGGCTAGATCGAGAACACGGCTGAAGACCTGGTGTCGATGCTGGCGCGCTCATCTAGCTCTTCAAGTATGCGCGCACCCTCAGCAGGGTCTCTCGCTTCAATGAGGGACATTTTCTTTTGTGCGCTCATGAACCGAAGTCGCTCAAGAAGTTCCCGCGCGACCGCCTCCGCCTCCTTGGACAGGGACTCAGCAAGCGCAGCGGTGTTGACCAAGATGGATGGTTGCGCTGGAGCAGCATTGCGCAACAGCGTCGCCGCAATATCTAACTCGAACATCTTGCTCTCCGCCTCTTTCTGCAAGGCGAGCAAGTGGGACGCCGACTGCGGAAGGCTGGTCACTTGGACGAGATGCTGATTGTGTGCATAGTCGAGCGTAATCTCAGGGGCGCCAGGCCATTCGACTTTCCGATTGAAGCGGGCGCGCCTTTCACTCTCCTCACGCGAGAATGCCGATCGCACCGATCGAAGAAACCGACTCGTAGGGACGGTGTTTCGCTGCACCGTTTCAAGCTCATCGACGTATGTGTCTCTCGTCCCAAACGCTGACAGCATCCGCACTGCAGTGTCTATCACCTGTGTTTTCGAGTATCCACGCACACGGGCTTCTTTCCCCACGATAAAGCCATCGAACGGCGCCGATAGTTCCGCGAGGTGCGATCCGTCTAGCAATTGCTGATGAACGAATCGGGCAACGTGCTCGAGGATGCCATACGCCGACGCCGCTCTCTTGGCGCCAAGCATCGCCTTTAGTTGCTGCTGTCGAAACGCGATATGGGTGGATGCATCTCCCATGACGGGAGCTTCATACCGAAGAGCCACCACGGCAACAAATCGCTCACCGGTCGACTCGTTCGGCTGCCAGAGCAACGGCACCGCATGCGCAGCAAAAGGCGGCGCTCCCCAAACGCTCAATTCGTCGAAGTGTCCCAAAGCGCCTCCGCATTCGGCTTCTTGAGCCGCGCCTCTATGTGTAATGCCAATGGTTCAAGACGCAAGGCGATCAAATCGACAATCAACGCTGCCATCTCGATCGTTTCAGATATCCGGCCCGGTGCCAAATGCCACTTCCTCATCTCGATCGCTAGGATCTTGAGCCTCTGCGCATGGCGGAGTAACCGCTGCGCTTCTTGCTCAACGCCGTGATCCTTTGGCCGGCGTTTGACCACCTGCTCAAGTAGCTGATTGACTTTCGCTGTGTGCTCGATGATCTGCGCCCTTGCCTGACTATCAGTGTCGATGGACGCATAGAGCTTCGAGAGGGGTTGAAGGGCTAGGTTGTGATCGAAAAGCCACCATTTCGTCCCATCGAAAAGCAGATTCTGCACATGTCGATCAGGGTTGGCTACCAATTCGTCCCAAGCAGAGCCGGACGGCCCCACCTTCTCTTGACAGACTTGGTCCCAAATATACTCCGCCGCTTGTCCACCTTGATCTGCTCGTCGAGCAATGAATTGGTCTTCTGCTTGAAACAAGCTGCCAAAAAGCAAGACCGGGCCTGTTGTGAGGCCTACGGGGCGCGAAGGGAGATCATCAAGGTCCGCGAGGACAAGCGCAGGTCGGGGGACTGGAAGATTCAGAACCTGTGAAGCGAGCCCACAGGCTAGTTCGATGTCAATCTGGCCGGCATTCGGCAAATGCTTAACGACAACAGGAATGCCAGGCTCGTCGGCTCGGGGCACTCCTGCTAGACCTTTCCAGGCATGGTTTAGATGCTTCCCGCGCAGTTTCTCCGCTACCCCTAGCAAGCGATAGATCGGAGGACGGGAAACCAGCTCCTGCAAATCAGCGGGAACACTCTTCTTCGGATTGCTCGTCGACATAGCTCACCCCCGTGAACTCTCCAAATATCGTCGCGAAACAACCGCTCGTCAAACCGGCCAAGCCGTTCTTCGATGCAATGACCTCGGAGATACGACAACGCAGTCCTGAGCAGATCGCGCGAATGGAAAGTGCTATGAGACTAATTAGAGAGGAACGGTCATGAGTGCGCGTTCCTGCTTCGGTGCGAGGAGTGATCTGGACAACCAGGTGGACAAATGACACTACAGAGCACGATACAGCAGCTCGACTAAACTTCCGTTGCTGGGCTACGGTTAGCCCATCCCAACGCATCGCGCGCGGGAGGCTCACGAGTGTCACGCACGTTTAGTAGCCAAAAGCAATCGAGGCCACCCCATTGGTGACCTCGATTCGTCGAACTTAGAACTGCCACGCGCGACGTAGCACACGTTCCAGTAATTCCGCCTCTCGCTCCGATGCTCTCTTTCGCTCCCGGTCAGCGGCGCTTGGCAAATGCAGAATGTCTGCAGTCCTTACGGCGTTCGGCAGATGCTGACCGGCAGAGTGTTGCCCAAGAGCCCCAACCGTAACAGGCTCTTGAGGTGGTCCGAAATTGAGCGGCAGTTGCTTATCTCGATCCATGTTAACCCGCAAGTGCTCACTTATCTTCGTCTGAGCCATCATTCTGGCCGGCGCTAGCGCCGACAGCAGGAGTGGCCTGTGGCTGGCGGGATTGTAGACTACGGACCGCCAAAGCCTCAAGCGTTGGAATCGCCTCGAGGGTGATGGCGGTTACAGGATACGCCGCTCGCACCCTCATCTTTCCGCTAACTGGGTCCTTTCGCCCTCCATCATGCGTGGAGAAAAATTTCAGAAAGCGAGAAGGCGCTACGCCATCGAAGGGCAAGATCCGGACTTTTGTGCTGTCGCCTTCACGCTCCGTGATCGCGTCGGCATGCAACTTAGTCGCCAAGCTCTTTCGATATGGTTCGAGGAAGTACACCTCTGTAATTCCGGCCGCGACAATATGGCGCGCACATGAGTGGCAGGGGTAAGTGGTCACAAACAGCTTGCCGCCACGCACTTGGGAACCATGTACTGCGCCCGCGTTGAGCAATGCGTGCATCTCGGCATGGACCGCCCTCGAAAATTCGATCAGCCCACGCAGTTGGCTGTCCCGGCGAATTATTTTGAAGGCGTCTTCTCGCTTGGCGTCATCGATGATCCCGCCGACGACCATGCGATCCACCACGGCACTCGCGATGAGGTCCTTCTCCTCATCATTGAAGCAGTGACCTCCGTCTATGTTCCAGCATCGGTGATCTCCATCAACAGAGTCAGCAACATCTTGGGCTTCGTAGAGGCCGCCAAACGGGCGAGGAACATCGTTCCAACCCACAGACAAGACTTCTCCTTTCTCGCCGATGAGCGCTGCTCCCACTTGGCGAGATAGGCATGCTGAGTTGCGCGCCGCAGAGTACGCCGCGTACATCGCACGCTCATTTGGTGTGGGCGTTGCAATACGTGTTCCAAGCATTAGATCAAGGAAGCGCTTGACCCTGGCGTGCAACTGCGAGTCTGTACCTGCGTCGGCACGAAGGAAGAAATCGGATTGAGGAAACGTGTCTCCCACTTGCTGCCCATAGTCGACCTCCTCTCCAGAATCACGATCGATTAATTGGTGGACGTGATCCCCCCTGTTGGTACGTTTCGACAACTTCTCGATACGCATCTCAATAGGTGTGTAGACACCAATAACATGCAGCATGTCGCCATACACCGATCGCAGAAGTCGAAGTTCGTCAACGTTCTTGATGGAATCGATGATGTGGCAACTCGGGATGGAGAAAATGGGCCTCAGATCCTCATCGGAGTCGGTTTCGTCGAAAAGACTAGCTTGCTCCTTACTGTGGTCTACGTTCAGACCTTCGCGCGCGATAGTGATCTGGTTGATTGCGATCCGAGCAAGGTATGCATTGCCATGCTTCTTTCGCAACTCATTCCCTGCTTCGATTAGTTGCCTTGTTGAGCAGTTCTGGTTTTTAAGGCCAGCGAGTTCTCTGATCTCGTCGCTGAGGCGGATGATAGAGACATGCTCGTAGTTGTAATCCGTACCTTTGAGTAGCTTCTCGAATGTTTTTGCCACCTCATGCAGCGGCGTACCCATTGGCCCACACAGAGCAATCACAATCTCGGCGGTGCGAGATTTGTCTATCGCATTCTGGTCATCAAATGCTCCTGTGTTGCGAGGTGCCCTCTTCGACGTAAGCTCAACCAGGTTCGATTTCGACATGCCCCCCTTTAGGACTGATTTTTGAGGTTAAGCATAGCCTGAATCTGCTCGCCCTAGCGTGTGGTGATGGGGCGCCGCCGCGCAAGCCATTGCACCACTAGGCATGGGAACAGACTCACACCCTCAGAAATTCAGAACAAGCCCCGCATCAAATTCGAGATTTTCAGCACCCCTTCCTTTGGGGGCATAACCTCTCGGGTTGCAGACGACCCGACATTCCCCCACGGTGTAGTCAAAACTGTCATGCATATGACCATGGATCCATAGGTTCGCTAGCTGGACAACGCTTTCCATACGACTGGCGTACGCCGGCGTGAGAGGGTCATCCTGGTACTGGGGCGCTACGCTTTGCCCTGATGGCGCGTGGTGAGTGATAACAACGCGCTTACGCTGCGCAGGAGCCATCAGTTCATTGTTCAACCACTGTCGCGCAGCGATATGCATCTGAATCGTGTCCCTCGGCTGGAGCTTTCGGAACACGCCACGCGCCTCAAAGCGGATCGAACCCGTGAAGTCACTCATGCCCCTCGCGGCATAGCCCTCTGCCGAAAGTACGCTCTGTTCTGTGCCACGGTACAGCGCGAAATCTGTCCAAAGTGTCGCACCTAGAAACTCCACATCCCCGATCGTAATCTTGTCCATGTCGAGCAGATGAACGTTCGGCGTCGCCGCGCATGCCACACGCAGGTCGCGAAGCACTCGACTGTGCTCCCCTTTGTAGAACTCATGGTTGCCGGGCACATAGATGACGGGAAGGCCTTTGCTCTGAGCTTCGATCCACGGGATGCCTCGGGTACCGAGGTGAATATCGCCAGCAAGCACGATGACATCGACACCAGTGGTGTCGATGTTGAGCAACGAGAACTCACGATGGAGGTCACTCAGGATCAGGAGGTTCATTGTTGGCGACTCCTAGTTCCCTGCATTAGATCGGCTGCCCGCTACGAAACCGATCGATTGTGCCCCGACACGCTTTGGCATCATCGGCACGGCGATGAGCTTGCCTGACGCCATCGCTGTAGCGAACGCATCTTGTACCAAACGATGTGTCTTGCGAAGATCGAGATCACTCCGTTCGGCAAGGGCATCAGCAGCGTGGATATCCAACTCGATGCGACGGCCCGTTGCGCGTTGCAACCGCTGAGCCTCGGCCAGAATGATTTGCAGCCTTTGTTCGGGGTCAGGCGCGCGGATATCGAAAACCTCCACTCGACTTAAGAGAGCGGGCGGCACGGCGTCGACATCATTGGCTGTTAGGACACAGATGATCCGGCTCGCGTCAAACGGCATGCGTAGAAACGCGTCCTGGGACGCGCACGCCGTTTCAGTATCCAGCAAATCGAGTAGCACCGGAGTGACCGGGTAGCGGCCATCATCGCCAATCTTGTCCACCTCATCCAGGACGAGAACGGGTGTCGCAGAGCTTCCTTTTGCCAGCATGTCGAAGATCATCCCTGGCCGAGCGCTCCGCCAAGCGCTGTCGCCGCCGGTCAGTTGGAAATTGGCCTGCGCGCTTCCAGCCGACCACTTCTGCATGGGCACCCCCAAGATCTCGGCCAACTGCAACGCGAACTGGGTCTTGCCAACTCCAGGCTCACCCGTCAGCAGAATCGGTCGAACACGAAAGTCTTTCGCCCGCATGGCAGCGGCAAGCGTCAGATCAATCGTTAACTTCTGGATTGGCTCACGCAGATTGCCCAGCGAGCTGTGGGCTTCTTTGAGCTTCTTCAGGGCTGGTTGGATGCGAGGCAGTTCACGGTATCCATCGTTGGTAGCAGCCTGCTCCAACAATGCCTTTGCGTGCTTCTGCTGATAGCGATCAGCCGTTTGCAGGTTTGCGCTGGCTTGCTCCAGCGCCTCCTGTGCAAAGACGTGAATATGCCGGCCCCTGGTCCGGCGGCGCGCCGGCACTACTTCTGTCGCCGCGACTGTAGGTGGTTGTGGCGAGCGGGATTCGGGCTCATCCTCCTTGACCTCAGCAAGATCCACTTTGGCTTGTTCGGCAGCATCAAGGACCGTGTACGTGGTCGACGGGACGAGTAGCGCCCACGATGCCGGGCTGCGCAGTACGGCAAGCTCCCTCAAGGGAACAAATCCAGGCGGGTACTCCGGTGACTTTCGGGGAACGTTCAAGATGTTTCTCCATACGCGAACTGGCGGCGTGTCGCCGCAGATGTCTAGCCGGCTCTATGCCGGGACAAATAGGGGCTGGGAATCAGCCTGCTATTCGCGTGCTGGTTCGCTCACGATGAGCGAACGCGCGGCTGCCGAAACCGACCGCTAGGATTGATTGGTGACGGTGGATACGCTGGGCAGCCATGGAGAAGTGCGTGCGAGATGGAATCTGCGTTGCTATGTTCTTCGACCATACAACATCAACCGGGTTGGGTCTATTGAAAAATCATGGCAACCGACTAGGCAACCTTTTCCAAACTAGAAATCAACAATCCCGAGAAAATCCGGACTTTAATCATGAATAGATATCAAAAATGATACAAAAAAATATAAGCACCTTTTTTTGCATATTTAATCCGATCGGGATACGCTTTTAGAAAGTGAGAAGCGAGCTCTCTGCGCACAAAGCGCCATCAGAAATAGACGTGTCGAGTCAACTCGACGATGCAGCTTGGACACATGGCGACTACTGCTGAGCGAGTTGCCTCTCAGGGTCGAGGATTGCCGTTAGACGTAAGACCCTACGACAACCGCCGTAGCCAAGTAGAACTAGCCTGATCAAGCAATGAAAAAGCGTCGCAACATCACGACTATCGATATAGAGCGATGGCGGGACGCTGGGCTTGGCTCGGGAACAGGCCCCGGCTATCGACCGTGGCTCACGATCCGAGACGTGCCATCCAGCGGCCGCAAGAGTCGACCGTGGGGTTTCACCACCAGCCGCCTCCATCATCTACTGTCTGACATCGAACTCCATTTCTTCCTTTACGCCGATTTCGCCGAGGAGGTGCTGGACATACGCGAACAGTTCCCACTGTTCCCGCAAGAAAAACCGCGGGTCTCTCAGAAATGCTTGGCATACGACACCCCCAGTACCCCGGCACTTCAACGCTAACGGTTATCACGACCGACTTTCTTCTGACCCTTCGAGGGCCTTCGGGAAAAATCGAGCACCGCGCATACAGCATCAAATCGTCAAGCGAGCTTCAGAGCAGGAAACGAAAACGCGTCCTCGAAAAACTGCGACTCGAACAGGAGTACTGGCTTTCTCGTGGAATACCGTGGACCTTGGTTACCGAACGTGAGTTTGATCGCGTTCGGATCATGAATCTCGAATGGCTAAGCTACCTTGCGTATCCCGAACCGGTATGCCTTACACCCCTCATCCCCCGATTCTTACGGTTCGTACAGCATCGCTGGATGAAAGATATCCCGCTGCAGGTGTTGCTTGAGGCAACAGCGAACGAACTGCAGCTCACCCGGCATGACGCCGACCGACTGTTTCGTCACTGCGTTTGGCAACATCTCATCGAGATCGATATGACCGCAGACATCGGACCACGTCATCCCGTCATCGTGCGTCATGTGCGCCACTTTGCCTCGGAGATAGATGATGGCGACACCACAAAGCTTAGCGCTTAACCAAGTCTTAGTTTCAACCCCAAGCATTGGCTCTCCTAGGTTCACGCATCCTCAAAGAATACTCTGGCTGGATGCACCGGCCGATCTCATCGTCATGATCGGCATCGAACCGAAGCTCAAGCAGCCTCGCGCATTCTGTTACGGCAAGATCAAAGAGGCCTTGGATTCAGGGCTGTTGGCTATTGTGCAGATGCGGCCACGCCCATTTGCATTGAGAGACCTAGACGCCATCCCCGCCAGGTATGTCGAGATGCGAGACCGGTTATGGTCGATCATCGCTCCGTTGGTCGATGAGCAATACATCCCGGACATTTTTGACGACGAAGCTCGTGGTCGCATTATCAGCCTGCGGGCAAGGCAACTTGGCATTGCCGCAAAATCGGTACGGCGACCACTCTATCGCTACTGGGCGCACGGGAACAGCAAGGCTGCACTCATCCCTTTCTATGATCTCTGCGGACCACAGGGAACGCGACAAGAACGCAAGCAGAAAGCAGGATCTGCAAAACGTGGACGGCGCCCCGATCGATTGCTGTCAACCGACGATGCAAGCCTTCTCGGTGTTGCCGTGGCCGATGTCCGGGAACGGATTGTCGCCGGCATTACTCAGTTCTATAAGGGGTACATCGCGCATGAAGGCGTGGCGCGACACCAAAACGAAGTACTTCAGTGCCGGCTACGTTCAACAAGGCAGTATCTCTGTACCAATCGAACCCGCTCCTCATCAAGCGCCATCGTATCGGCAGTTCAACCGCGTTATTGAAGAGCTGAATCTGGACCTATCTATCACCAAACGCAATGTTGACACGTCCACCTGGAATCTCCGCATGCGTGGTGTGATGGGTTCATCGCGGCGGCACGTTTTCGGACCGTGTGCACGGTTTGAGATCGACGCCACTCTGATGGACATCTATCTCGTTTCTGTGTTCAACCGTGCCTGGATAATCGGCCGCCCTGTTCTATACGTCGTTGTTGATGTCTTCTCCGGAATGGTCGTCGGGTTCTATCTTGGCCTTGAGGGACCGAGCTGGGAAGGTGCCCGCCTAGCCCTCTTTAACGCGTTCACTGACAAGGTCACCTTCTGCAAGGACTTCGGTGTTGAGATCACGCAGGAAATGTGGCCCTGCCACCATCTGCCACGATATCTGTTGGGAGACAACGGAGAGCTGTGCGGCCTGGCAGCCGACGATCTTTCGGGCACCCTCGGCATTTGCCCGCAAAACGCCGCAGTGCAACGAGGCGACTGGAAGCCGAACGTCGAGCAACAGTTCCGCCTGACAAATCTTGAGCAAGTTAATTTTCTGCCAGGAGCCATCAATGCGAGGGAGAGAGAGGTTAAGAAGCGCGGATATGCAATGGATGCTTGCCTAAATCTTCCCGAACTCACCAGCATTCTGATTCGCCGATTTATCCGGTTCAATCACTCCAATTACAACGCCGGCCGTTTGCCGGAAGCAATGCTTGGCCAGAACCTCACTGACGCCACACCGACGGCAGTGTGGAACTGGGGGCTATCGAACCTGACTGGTGGCGCCAACATACGGAGTCGCCACGAGGTTTGGACAAATCTGCTACCCAAAGGAACCGCGTCGGTTCGGCCGAATGGACTTCGCTTCGAATCCCGACACTATACGAATGCTCGCTTGGAGCGCGAAGAGCAGTTCGCGCGCGTACGTATAAGGGGACGATACGGTCACGTGGAAGTTCGACACCTGCCGTACGCGCCATCGACGATCTGGATTCGAAATGAAGAAGAAGGAGAGTGGGAAGCTTGCTACCTCGTCGATCGCGAAGAGCAGTTCAAAATTGCTCGTATCGAAGAGCTTTGGGACCGAATCAAGTTGCTGAATGCTGCCTCGGAGCGCAAGGCAAATGACACGCGCTCACGGAATGCGCAATACAGCGCGGAATGCGAGGAGATTGTTTCGAACGCAAAACAGGAGGCCAGTGCGGCGCGTAAGGGCATGACAAAGTCCGAGGCCCTGCGCAACATTGGCGGGAACCGTGCCTTCGAAAAATCAGGACAGCGTATCGACAGGACGCGAGAGGAAATACTCTCACGGCAAACGGCGCTCGATGCTCGACGAAAGCCGGCCAATGTGGTCCCCATCAAGAACGCCCGGCGCGGCGCCGATCCGCTGGACGACATTTGGACGGTGGAATCATGAGTCACCTTGCTGGCACCCTCGCGACTTACCGTGAACAGGCGATTGAGGAGTATCGCAACAACCCGCTGATCGCAGCACTTCCGGACATCTATTCGGAGCGGGATGCAACCGTTGCAATGCTCGTCCGTCCGAAATTTGACCCTGCTGAGCGGCAGCTTCCGGCAGAACAGCGCTGGCACCTGCTCGCACGCTTGAAGCACGTTGTGGTGCCGCGACCAAAGTACTATGAAATCGAGCGAACGGTATCGCGACTCATCCGGGCTGGGTACGTCATGCGTAACCCTTTGCAAGCGGATACTTGGCGCCGCGTTTACCACGCCAACACTCATACCGAAGGCCGTTCAAGAATATCGAGTTCATCGGACCAACTCATGGCTGCTGACTCGAAGGCCACCATCGTCGGTCTTAGTGGAATTGGGAAGACCACTGCGATCGACGCAGTGCTACGCACTTACCCCGATCAAGTCGTCCGCCACGAGCTCTATCACGGATCGCGCCTTCCAATTACGCAGATCGTTTGGCTGAAAGTGACCTGCCCCGAGAATGGATCGATTTCAAGCTTCTGCAGAGAGTTCGCACGACAACTAGATCATGCGCTTGCTATAGATAAGTACGAACGCATGTACTCGCGCAGCAAGCTCACTCGTGATGAGCTTGAGGGCATGATGCGTCAGCACTCGGCAACCTATTTTTTGGGACTGCTTGTCATTGATGAAATCCAACGATTGGATCTCGCCAAAACACAAGGCGCTGCACCGTTGCTTGATTTCATTCAGGACTTACGTGAGCAATTGAAGGTACCGACTGTCCTTGTCGGTACCTACAAGGCTATACGACTCTTTAAGCGCGAATTGAAAGATGCTCGCCGCGCGTCGGAAAGTGGTCTGATAGATATTGAGGTCCCAAGTTCGCATGACGATGCCGACTGGGTCAAGTTCGTCAGGCGCTTGTGGACGTATCAGTGGACGCAAAAACCAACGGAACTCGATGAAGAGTTGTTCTACACCTTCTACGATCTCACGCAAGGTATCACGGACATCCTAGTTATCTTGTTCAAGCTAGCGCAGCAACGCGCCATGCTCGACGGTTCAGAAACGCTGACGGTCGAATGCGTCCGTGCCACATACAACGAGCAGCTCGTGCTACTGCATCCGGCGATAGATGCGTTGCGTAGCAATACGGACGAGTCGCTGACAAAGTTTGAGGATCTCCTTCCACCCAGTCGTAGTGTGATCGAGCGTGCGACAGCCACTTCGCTAGCAGCGAATATCGATGCACGCCTTGACGAGTTGATGGGAGTACGGAGCCACGAGATGGCTACACCTATTTCGCCGGAAGATACCCGCAAGAGTGGAAAGCGACGCCCACAGCCAGAACTTCATGAGAACGACCTTCGGAGCGCCGCACAGTCCGATGATGTATATGGGACCCTAAAGCGAGCCGGAGCTATCGCAGACATAACACTGTTTGGGGAAGCGCTTCCGTCTGCTGACCCGGAGTAGTTCAATGCGGTCTCTCGACATCATGACTGCGCCCGACGAAACGGTATTCGGCATCGCGGCGCGACAGCACCGTCTAAGTGGCAATCGTTCGTCAAACGACTCCCTGCTCGAGCTGTTCGGGTCGGATCGCGTTATTCCTGCCAGTCTACTGCCAGGCCATCTCGGGCGGCTGTTCGACTACCTGGGCATGGCTGATCGTTCGCCATATTCCTCGATAGTCGACCGGCATACCGTCCTTCCCTACTGGAGATTGTTTGTTCCAGTCGATCGCTACGGAGCCGTGCAGTCATCAATGTGGCTGACAGCCGCAACTGGCTTGAAACTCTCGCTCGGGCTCATCAGCAGCCGACTCGGTGGCGCAAGTACGCTGCGATACTGTGACGGCTGTGCCGAAGCAGATCTCGCAAACCTAGGGGTAGCGACCTGGCACCGAATACACCAACTGCCCGGGGTACTGATGTGCCCGAATCATGTACTAGCGTTGAATGAATGCCATCACCTGTCGCAGCACATTCATCGCCACACGCTATTTCTGCCTGACGAGCGACTGGTTCCGTTCAATCGTCCGGCACATGACCTGCCAGAGGCCACCAAAGCCCAGCTAGTTCGTCTGGCCTCGCTTGGCACTGAACTACTGAACTCGCCCTCAGAAACTGCACTGCAGGCACTTGCCCTACGTGAGCGATACCTCGTTTGGCTGGGCAACTACGGCCTGCTCACATCTGGAAAGAGAGTATGTATCGTAGCATTACAGCGGCACGTTATGAATTACTGGGAACCAGTTTCCGGTACCGAGCCGTTTGCCACTCTATTCGCTTCGATTCGTGATGACCACAGTTGGTTGACCACCCTCGTCCGGAAGCAACGCGCGATACATCACCCGCTGAAGCATCTCTTACTGATCGGATCGCTCGCTCCATCGGTTAATGCGTTTCTTTACGAAAGAGTATCCACGAGTGCACCATCTGGGGTATGGCGCCAGCCGGCGGCCCTCAATGATTCTTCCGTAGTAGCCGATGCGCTCCGGCTTATGGAAAGCGAAGGATATTCCGCACGCCATACCGCTCATGAGTTGAGTGTCGGTATCCATACAATCCTCACGATCGCCCACCGCCACGGCGTTAGGGTTGCTCGGCGCAGTAAGCGGGTCTTTGCTGCTCAGCGCGACGCAATAAGACTATTGCTCCGCAAAGGTACCCCGTTGGCTGAGACCGCACATCGACTGGGAATATCCGTATCTACGGCCAGTCGCGTCCTCGCCGAAGATTGCGACCTTCAACGCGTTCGCAGGAAGGTTCAGCGGTCTTTGCGACGCGATGAAAGTAGGCATTGCATGATCGCTGCGCTCGAGAACCACCCCATTCCTTCACCAAGCGAGCTACGCCGGCGAATACCGGCTTGCTACATGTGGCTGTACCGGAATGATCATGCGTGGCTTATTGAGCGCTTGCTGGATTTGCCTCCCGCAACAAGAGCGCCGAAGAGCTGTGTCGACTGGAATATGCGGGATGCTCACTTAGCGAAAGCCATTCGATCGACGGTGCAAGCGATACGTGTCTCCGAAGAGGCGCCGGTCAGAATTACGCTGCGTGAGTTGGGACGACGTACTGGCCATGTGTCCTGGCTGGAAAAGCATCGTGCCAAGCTGCCAATCTGCAACATCCTCCTTGAGGACGTGCTTGAGTCCGTTCCCGAGTTTCAAGCTAGACGCTTGGAATGGTGGAACCAACAGCTAACCAATGAGGAAGGAATCTCGCCTCCGCCGTCACGGCTGCGCCGTCTCGCGGGCATCCCTAGCCGTCACCGTGTGTACGACGTTGGTAACCGCGTCCCACACTAGAAAAGACGCGCTCTGGGCATGGCCCCTCCCAGCTCAAACCGATCTGCCAATCCCGAAGTATCCGCATCACGTCTGACGGGCCGGCTACTTCTGGAACAACTTTTAGCGCACAGTAGTCCATTAGAACCTGCCCCTTGCGCACCTCCACCCCGGATATCTTGCAAACCTTGCTCCTTGACCACGCGCGAGCGGACGGCTGAGTCAAAGCCCATAGGATTCTACGAATATAGAAATGCCAGGGCGATTCACACGCAGCCGCCAGCTCCTTCTCAACAGAGGGAATCTCGGCAGATCTGAAGTGGGATTGTGTTTCCAGCCAATTCGCCTCAGCAACAGTTGTCGAGTGCCTCGCTCGGGATACTCGGCTCCGTTGTAGAAACGAGGCGCGAATTGCATGAGTTCCTTTGCCCAGAATGCGTCGTTTGGATGTGAGTTGGGTGTGGTGTCCCCTGAGGACTTGTAGTCTCGCTGGCTGCCACGCTCCAGCTCCTTCCGCAGGTCATCGAGCGCACCGGGATTCTGCCGAACAAGACGCTTCATCAGGCCGTAGTGCTCTCGCCACAGCGTATCGAGATCGCAGTTCGGAATTGCTTTTGAAGCTGCGACAACTTGCCCAATTAGGTCGCCTGATAGCGGCGGCTGGTCGGGAACCTCCGTTCGAGCAAGGCGCTTAGTCAATCGCGCACGGGGATGCAGTGCAATCTCACGGTACCGAGTTAGAAATCGTTCGGCCTCCTCGTAGAGGAAGAACGAAAGTAGCAAATGCCTGCCGAGGTGGACCTCCCATGTCGCGCTCTCGATCAGGATATGAAGCCATGCTGAGAGTCGATCAGTGCGAAACGCGGGATCAACTCGTTTGACGAACTTCTCGCCATATCGATCCACAATCTGCCGAATCAACTCTTTTCGATTGACTGCGCCTCTATGCGTCACCCCTAGCTCGTGGATGCCGGCCCGGTAAAGTTGGACAATTCCCTCACGCGAGGCGCCGCGGAGGCCTGATATCAACAACTGAGCAGCAAAGCGAGCGAAGGCGATAGCGTGGTCGCCCTCGTCCGCGAGGAGCCCCTCGACTTGTTGGTCAGTCGGCTTTCTTCCACAAGCAGAACAGCCCCGCCACGGGGTCAATACCAAGTCTGCCTTTCGCTCAAAGGGGCACCGACATGTGGGGCATTGCTCTAAGAGTGGAATGCCATGGCGGAAGCATACGGAAACGCCGGGTATCTGATGTGCATTCAGAATAGCTGGCGTGCCGTACCTGTCTTCATTTTCCGTCAGACATTGAGGGCAAAGACGCGTCCGATTAAATGCGCCGGCTGTGTGTTTTGGAAGCCCCTGGAGCACCGCGTCGATATGGCTTTGCTCGTCCCGCGCAGCGAACTCAGCGCCAGTAAACATTTCCAATAGCGGAAACATGGTGCTCTCTCGCAGGAGGCACTGAATCGTCTGACTTGGTCGTGTGAAAAAACGATCACCTAGGGCTCCAACATATGACGGAACCCAGGCTGTGAGTTGGAACGGCAAACGCCGGAAGAGCTCTGCGTACGTATCCCGCGTAGTTAGGTTTCCACTGGTAACGTGATACCGCCCAACCTGGGAAATCAAGCTTTCCCCTGGGATAGGCGGGGCACACAAAGCTAGCGGTTCGCGATAGGCCTGTGCGAGCAACGCAGCGGCGTCGAGCTGCTCGCCCCGGCCATCAAAGCAATCGTATGCTGCCTCAACTACCTCAACGGCTGGTACCAAACGTCGACCACCTCATGTGGAACTCTGGGCCGAAACGCCCCAGGACAAACATATTTTTCAGAACCCAAACATATTTGCGCTGGGGCCAACATATTTGTAAATGATCATTTCTGTTTCTGCGCCTGCCGAAACTTACTCGACAGTCACCGATTTCGCCAGGTTGCGCGGCTTGTCGACGTCGGTGCCGCGCGCCAGCGCCGTGTGATACGCCAGCAGCTGCAGCGGCACCACGTGCAGGATCGGCGAGAGCTGGCCGTAGTGCTCCGGCATGCGGATTACTTGGATGCCGTCGCTCGACTGAATATGCGTATCGGCGTCGGCAAACACGTACAGCTTGCCGCCGCGCGCGCGCACTTCCTGGATGTTCGACTTGAGCTTTTCGAGCAGCGCGTCGTTCGGGGCGACGGTCACGACCGGCATCTGCTCGGTCACCAGGGCCAGCGGGCCGTGCTTGAGTTCGCCGGCCGGGTAGGCCTCTGCGTGGATGTACGAGATTTCCTTGAGCTTGAGCGCGCCCTCCAGGGCGATCGGGTAATGCAGACCGCGGCCGAGGAACAGCGCGTTTTCGCGGCGGGCAAATTCGTCCGACCACGCGATGATCTGCGGCTCGAGCGCCAGCACCGCGTTCAGCGCCGACGGGAGGTGGCGCAGATGGCGCAGTGCATCTTCTTCCTGCTCGGCGTTCAGATGACCGCGCAGCTTGGCGAACGTCAGCGCCAGCATGTACAGCGCGGCCAGCTGCGTGGTGAATGCCTTGGTGGACGCCACGCCGATCTCGGTGCCGGCGCGCGTGAGGAACTTGAGCTGCGTCTCGCGAACCATGGCGCTGGTCGCCACGTTGCAGATAGCGAGCGTATGCGTGTGGCCCAGTTCGCGTGCGTGGCGCAGTGCGGCCAGCGTGTCGGCGGTTTCGCCCGATTGCGAGATCACGACGACCAGCGCGTTCGGGTTGGGCACCGTCTCGCGGTAACGGTATTCGCTGGCAACCTCGACCTGCGTCGGGATCTTGGCGATCGATTCAAGCCAGTACTTGGCCGTGCAGCCCGAGTAGTAGCTCGTGCCGCACGCCAGGATCAGCACGCTGTCGACCTTGGGCAGCACCTGGGCTGCTTCGGGGCCAAACAGGTCAGGCGCAAAGCCTTGCACGCCTTCGAGCGTGTCGCCCAGGGCGCGCGGCTGCTCGAAGATTTCCTTCTGCATGAAGTGGCGGAAGGGGCCGAGTTCCACAGCAGCAGCGTAGGTGCCGACTTCCTTCACTTCACGCTCGACGATCTTGTCGTTTGCATCGGCCACGGTGAAGCCGTCGCGGGTGAGTTCCACCACGTCGCCTTCTTCCAGGTAGGCCATGCGGCTCGCGGTGCCGGCCACGGCCAGCGCGTCGGAGGCGAGGAACGATTCGTTCTCGCCGATCGCCACCACCAGCGGCGAGCCGGCGCGCGCGCCCACCACCACGTCGGGGTTGTCGCGTGCAAACACGGCAATCGCATAGGCGCCGTGCAGGCGCTTGACCGAGGCACGCACCGAGGCGAACAGGTCGCCGCGCGTGGCGCTGCTGGGGTACGTGTAGGCCTGGTGGATCAGGTGCGCGACGACTTCCGTATCCGTCTGCGATTCAAAGCCGTAGCCGACGGCTTTGAGTTCTTCGCGCAGCGCTTCGTAGTTTTCGATGATGCCGTTGTGCACCAGGGCGATGGTGTCGCCCGAGAAGTGCGGGTGCGCGTTGACGGTATCCGGCCGGCCATGCGTGGCCCAGCGGGTGTGCGCGATGCCGATGGCGCCATCGAGGTGGCTGGTCTGTGCCTGGGCATCGAGATCGGCCACGCGCGACACGGTGCGCGCGCGCTCGAGCTGTCCGTCACGCTGTACGGCGACGCCGCAGGAGTCGTAGCCGCGGTATTCCAGGCGGCGCAGGCCTTCGATCAGGACGGGAACGATATTGCGCGTGGAAACCGCGCCAACGATACCGCACATGTTGATTTCTCCAGTTGGGGTGCGGCCGCACGTTCAATGTGCGCCGCACTCGGTAATTCAGTATCGATGCTCGTGTGCCGAAGCGGCATCCGCTGTTCGGCGCAGGAGAAAACCAGTCAACCTTCCTTCTTCTGCTTGACCGGGCGTTGCCAGCTGTCGATGGTGACCTGCCGTGCGCGCGAGACCGTCAGCTTGCCGTCGGGCGCATCCTTGGTCAGCGTGGTGCCGGCGCCCAGCGTCGCGCCCTTGCCCACGCGCACCGGCGCCACGAGCTGCGTGTCGGAACCGATGAAGGCGTCGTCTTCGATGACGGTGCGGAATTTGTTCGCACCGTCGTAGTTGCACGTGATGGTGCCCGCGCCGATGTTGACGCGCGAGCCGACCGTGGCGTCGCCCACGTAGGCCAGGTGGTTGGCCTTGCTGTGCGCCGCGATCTGGCTGTTCTTGACCTCGACAAAGTTGCCGATGTGCACGTCTTCGGCCAGCTCGGTGCCCGGGCGCAGCCGCGCATACGGGCCGATGCGCGAGTCCGCGCCAACCTTGGCGCGCTCGATGTGGCAGAACGGCAGAATCTCGGCGCCGGCCTCGATGGCGGCATCGCGGATCACCGCATTGGCGCCGATGCGCACGCCGTCAGCCAGCGTGACGTCGCCCTCGAAGATGCAGTTGACGTCGATCACCACGTCGCGGCCGCAGGTGAGCTTGCCGCGCACGTCGATGCGCGCCGGGTCGACGAGCGTCACGCCGTCTTCCAGCAGTTGCTGCGCGATGTTGCGCTGGTGAATGCGCTCCAGCTCCGCCAACTGCACCTTGCTGTTCACGCCCAGCGTTTCCCACTCGGCCAGCGGATGGGCGGACGTGATGGGCACGCCTTCGCTGGCGGCGCGCTCGATCACGTCGGTCAGGTAGTACTCGCCCTGCGCGTTGTCGTTGGAGAGCGTGGCAAGCCAGCTCTTGAGCTTGGCCGTCGGGCACACCAGGATGCCGGTGTTCACCTCATGGATGGCGAGTTGCGTTTCGTTGGCGTCTTTCTGCTCGACGATGCGCGTGATGCGGCCGGCGGCGTCGCGCACGATGCGGCCGTAGCCGGTCGGGTCGCCCAGGTGCACGGTCAGCACGCCCAGGTGATCGTTGCCGGCGGCGCCCACCAGCGCGCTCAGCGTTTCAGCGCGGGTGAGCGGCACATCGCCGTAGAGCACCAGGGTGGGCACGCTCTCGTCGAGCTGGTCCACGGCCTGCATGACGGCGTGGCCGGTGCCAAGTTGCTTGTCTTGCGTGGCGAAAGCGATGTCGGGCGCGCCAACCATCTCGCGCACCCGATCGCCGCCATGACCAACGACGACCACCAGCCGCGTCGGCGACAGGGTGCGCGCGGTTTCAATGACGTGCGCCAGCAGCGATTTGCCGGCCAGGGGGTGCAGCACTTTCGGCAGGGCGGAGCGCATGCGTTTGCCCATGCCTGCCGCCAGGATGACGATATTCACAAGGAGGTTCCTAGAGTGACTCGAAGCGATAGCCTGCGACGGGTTGCCGGCACCGGGATTGGCTGCCTGAAACCCACCGCCCGCCACCTCCCCTCAGGATGGCCGGACCGCCTGCAAACCCTTCTGCGGGGCGCTTTTGCGGCGTATAAGACACAGATGGAAAAATTCTAGCATGGGGCCCACCCTCCCCCTGAACCGGTCAAACGGTGGAATTGTTGCAATCGCGCCATTACCGAGACGGTTAGGCCGCCGGCCGGTCAGGCGGATGGCGGAGCGCACGCAGCGCATGTGCGCCGCGTGTGTCACCTGTGTGAAGCGCGCCGCGCTCAGCTTGCCGCGGCCTCCCCGGACACGGCCTGCTCGGCGGGCTTGTCGCCCGGTTTGCGCTCAAACCGCACGAACTCGATGCGGTCGTCGTGCGAGCCGGCAAACACCAGCGGGGCTTGGTCATAGGCGGTCTGGCCGAACAGCGCGTCTTCGCCGATCTTCGCCAGGCCGGTGGTCAGGCCGTTGAAGTCGAACAGATCGGTATCGGCCAGGTGCGACGGCACGACGTTCTGCAGCGAAGCGAAGATGTTGTCGATGCGGCCCGGCGTCTGGCGCTCCCACTCCAGCAGCATCTCCTTGACCTTCTTGCGCTGCAGGTTTTCCTGCGAGCCGCAGAGGTTGCACGGGATGATCGGGAATTCCATCGCGCGGGCGTAGGAAGCGATGTCCTTTTCCGCGCAATAGGCGAGCGGCCGGATGACGATGTGGTCGCCGTTGTCGGTGGCCAGCTTGGGCGGCATCGACTTCATCTTGCCGCCGAAGAACATGTTCAGGAAGAAGGTGTTGACGATGTCGTCGCGGTGATGGCCCAGCGCGATCTTGTTGGCGCCCAGCTCCTTGGCCGTGCGGTAGATCACGCCGCGGCGCAGGCGCGAGCACAGCGAGCACGTCGTCTTGCCCTCGGGCACCTTCTCCTTGACGATCGAATAGGTGTCCGCCTCGACGATCACATATTCCACGCCCAGCTTCTTCAGGTAGTTGGGCAGCACCTCTTCCGGAAAGCCGGGCTGCTTCTGGTCGAGGTTCATCGCAATCAGCTTGAAGTCGACCGGCGCGCGCTTCTGCAGCGCCATCAGCACGGACAGCATCGTGTACGAATCCTTGCCGCCAGACAGGCACACGAGGATGGTGTCGCCGTCTTCGATCATCTTGAAGTCGCCGATGGCGCGGCCAACCTGCGACTGCAGACGGGTTTCGAGGCGGTGGAAATTATTGGAAAACGTCATGGCATATCGACCCCGCCAGCGCTGAATAATGGCCGGACGGGCGTCAAATTGTGAGGAAAATCAGCATTTTAGCGCGCGCGGGGCGCCGCCTGCAGGGTGGCGCGAACAGGCCTAGAATCGTTTGCCTATCTTTGGCTCGATGGAAACGAACCCCATGAGGACAGCAATGCGGATTCTGGTGCTTGGCGCCGGTGGCACCGGCGGTTATTTCGGTGGGCGGCTCGCCCAGGCGGGCGCAGACGTGACGTTCCTGGTGCGCCCCGCGCGGGCGGCGCGGTTGCGCGAACACGGTCTGGTGATCCGCAGCCCGCACGGCGACGCGCAATTGCCCGTGCAGACCGTCACCGCAGACCAGGCGGCGGCTTGGGGCCGTGCCGACCTGGTGCTGCTGAGCTGCAAGGCCTACGACCTGGAAGACGCCATCACGGCCATCCGCCCCGTGGTGGGTGAGCGCACGGTGGTGCTGCCGGTGCTCAACGGGCTCGCGCATCTGGAACGGCTCGATGCGGCGTTTGGTGAATCGCGGGTGCTCGGTGGGCTGTGCCACATCAGTGCGACAAGTGCGCCGGATGGCGCGGTGCTGCACCTGAGCAACGGCCAGGGCCCCGCCGCGCATTCGATCACCTTTGGGGAGCGCACGCCGCATGCGCCCCGCGAGCGCACCGAGGCGATTCGCGATGTGTTTGCCACGGCCAACTTTGATTCCGTGCTGGCCGAGAACGTCATGCAGGACATGTGGGAGAAATTCACGTTCCTCACTTCGCTGGCGGCAATGACGTGCCTGATGCGGGCGACGGTGGGCGAGATTGTTGCCACGGATGAGGGCGCGGCGCTGAACGAGGCGATGTTCAACGCGTGCGAGCGCGTGGCGGCAGCGTCGGGGTATCCGAATCGGCAGGCGGCGCGCGAGCGTGCGCTGAACGTGCTGACGCAGGCTGGGTCGCCGCTGACGGCATCGATGCTGCGGGATCTGGAGAGTGGTGCGCGGGTGGAGGCGGATCACATCGTGGGGGACATGTTGCGCCGTGGGCGGGCGTTGGGCGTTGATGTGTCGCTGCTGCGGGTGGCGTTTGCGCATTTGCAGGCTTATCAGCAGCGGTTGTTGCGGGCGGCGGCTGGCTGACTGTTTGTTTTTTGCGCTTTGGGTTCGCCCTTGTTTCACCCCCTGCCGGTGGCGACTCACTTTCTTTGTCTTGCCAAAGAAAGTAAGCAAAAAAGGCGCGCCCGAGATGGCGACTTCCCCTTGAATTTCTGTGACCGTGCGGGGAAGGAGGCAAACTCGCTGCGCTCAAACAGGCCTCCTTCCTTTTTCCGCCCGCTCACAGAAATTCAAGGCGCCATCTAGGGCAGGGTACGGCCACACCGGCTGAAGGCTTGCGTTGTCGATTGGGTTTCCCTTTGTCGTGGGTTTATTGCCAACCGCCACCCAATGCCTGCATGAGCGCGGCGGAGTCTAGCAACCTGTCGGCTTGGCTCTGCACCTGTTGCAGCGTGGCTTGGTCGACCTGGCGCTGGGCGTCCAGCAACGTTAGCGTGCTGATGCCGCCGGCGGCGTGGCGGGCTTGGGCGGCGCGCAGGGTCTGTTGCGCCTGGTCGGTTGCCTGCGCTCGGGCCTGCAGCGTTTGGGCGTCGTTGTTGACGGCGTGCAGGGCGTCGGCCACTTCTTGCAGGCCTTGCAATACGGCTTGCTTGTAGGCGGCGCCGGCAGCGTCGTAGGCGGCTTCGGCTTCGCGCTTTTGGCGCGCAGGGTGCCGCCGTGGAAGATCGGCTGCGTGAACCCGGCGCCGAGGTTCCAGATGCTCGACCCGGCGCCGAGGAGGTTGCGGAAGCTGGTGGTTTCCGAACCCAGGCCTGCGGACAACGTGATGCGCGGGAACAGGTTGGCCGTGGCCACGCCCACGTTGGCGCTGGCTTCGTGCCACATCGCTTCGGCAGCGCGGATGTCGGGGCGGCGCTGCGCGAGCGTGGATGGCAGCGACACCGGCAGCGGGTCGGGCAAATGCAGCGTGTCGAGCGATGGCAAGTCCGGCAACCCAGCGCCGGGCTCACGGCCGAGCAATACCGATAGACGATGCCGCTGCTGCGCGGCCTGTTGCACGAGCGGCGGCAGCGTCGCGTCGGTCTGCGCGACGAGCGTGCGCTGCGAGAACGCATCGACCTGCGCGACGCCGCCCACGCTCAACCTCCGCTCGGTGATCTCCAACTGCTTGCGCTGCTCGGCCGCCAATCGCTGCGTGGTCGCGATCTGCGCATCCAGCGCGGCAATCCGCACCACGGTCGTCACCACATTGCCCGCCAGAGATAGGCGTGCCGCCTCCAGTTCATAACGCTGCGTATCGACCTGCGCTTGCGATGCCTCCAGCGCCCTGCGCACGCCGCCAAAAATATCCAGCGCATACGACACCGACAGCGACGCCGAATACAACGTGAACGGCCCCGGCTTGGGCGTGTTGAACCCGAATGCCTCCGGGTTAATCTGCTGACGCACCGCCGACACGGTGCCATCCACCGACGGCAACGCATAACCGAACTGCGCCTGCGCTTCGGCCTGCGCCTGACGCAAGCGTGCCTCTGCCTGCATGACCGACGGACTCGCGCGCAACGCCTCGTCCACCAACGCATCCAGCGCCGGCGATCGGAACAGGTGCCACCAATCGGCCGGCACGTTGGCATCGACAAGATGCTGCGCTTCGCCGCCAACAACGGGCGCGGATGCGGTTTCGCGCGGAACAGGCTGCGCGGAATAGCCGGTAGCCGCAGGCCCCGCGGGCGCTTTGAAATCGGGACCGACGGCACAGCCACTCACAGCCAGTGCGGCGATCAACACGACCCCCGCCGCACATTCGCCAGCCGCCAACGCACGCCCCAACGTCAGCAAACGGGACCAGATGGTGTGGCCGTACCCTGCCCTAGATGGCGCCTTGAATTTCTGTTGCAGAGAGGAAGTAGGAAGGGAAACTGTTTGAGAGAAGCGAGTTTTTCCCTTCCCCTCTCTGCGACATAAACTCAAGGGGAATTCGCCATCTCGGGCGCGCCTTTCTTTGCTTACCTTTCTTTGGCAAGACAAAGAAAGTAAGTCGGCCCCGGCAGGGGACGAAACGAGAGATGCACCACCAGCCTCAGCACGTCGAATCCACAGCATCCACATAGCCACCTCAATCCAACGTCCTGCGATAAAACCGCAACGCCACCCCCAACACCACCACCGTAAACACCATCAGCGGCCAGATGCTCGGCCACAGCTCAAACCATCCATTGCCCTTGAGCAAAATGCCGCGCGTCAGCCGGTTGAAGTACGTCATGGGCAGCAGGTTGCCGATCACCTGCGCCCACTTGGGCATGCCCACGAACGGAAACATGAAGCCCGAGAGCAAGATGTTCGGCAGGAAGTAGAAGAACGTCAGCTGCGTCGCCTGCAGCTGGTTCTGCGCCAGCGACGACAGCGTGATCCCTACCGTCAGGCTCGCCACGATAAACAGCAGCGCCGACACGTAGACCATCCACACGCTGCCGACAAACGGCACGTGGAAAACGAAGAACGCCATCAGCAGAATGATCGTCACCTGCACCAGCCCGATGAAGATGTACGGCACGATCTTGCCCGTCATCACCTCCAGCGGATGCACCGGCGTGGCGAGCAGGTTTTCCATCGTGCCGCGCTCGCGCTCGCGCGTCATCGCCAGGCCCGTCATCATCACCATGGTCATCGTCAGGATGGTGCCCATCAGGCCGGGGATGATGTTGTACTGCGTGATGCCTTCCGGGTTGTAGAGCTTGTGGATGCGCACATCGAATGGCGGCGCGGCACCGCTCGGGCCCGCGCCCGCACCTCCTGCCAGCGGCGACAGCGCACCCTTCATGTCCTTGCTGACGACGCCCTGCACGAGTTGCGAGAGCGAAGCCACAGCCAAGCCGGTAGCAGCAGGGTCGGTAGCATCGGCTTCCACGAGCAGGGAGGGCTTCTCGCCGCGCAAGAGCCTGCGCGTGAAGTCCGGCGGGATCGTTACGACAAACTGAAGTTGCCCCTTGGCCAACGCCTCGCGCCCGGCGGTTTCGTCGGGCAGGGTCGTCGCCAAGTCGAAGTAGTCGGAGTTGCGCATGCTGGCCAGGAAGCTGCGCGTGAACTCGCTCTGGTCTGCGGCAATCACGCCGGTCAGCAGATGCTTCGGATCGGCGTTGATGGCAAAGCCGAACAGAAACAGCTGCATGATCGGAATGCCGATCATCATCGCGAACGTCACGCGGTCGCGGCGCAGTTGCAGGAATTCCTTGAGCACCACGCTCCACCAGCGCACGAGGGAAAAGCGATTGCCGTCCGGCTTCATGGCTGCGCCCCGTAGTTGTCGGAGGAGCGCTTCATCATGTGGATGAAGACGTCTTCGAGGCCGGTGTCGATCGGCTCGGCGCGCGTGCCGGATTCTCCGGCGAGCTTGCGCAGCGTGCCCTCCAGCGCTTGCGCGTCCGCGCCGGTCACATGCAGCACAGACCCAAACGCGACGGTCTGATCCACGCCGGGCTGCCCTTCCAGCTTGCGGCCCAGTTCCACCAGATTGCCGCCCGAAACCGACCATGTCGACAGATGCTGTGCGGCGATCACCTCATCGGCGGTGCCGTGCGCGAGCAGTTCGCCATACGCGATGTAGGCGAGCTTGTGGCAGCGCTCGGCTTCGTCCATGTAGTGCGTGCTGACGAGCACCGAGATGCCTTCCGCCGCCAGCCGGTGCAGTTCTTCCCAGAAGTCGCGCCGCGCTTTCGGGTCGACGCCGGCGGTGGGTTCATCGAGCAGCAGCAGCTCAGGCTTGTGGAGCATGCACGCGGCCAGCGCCAGGCGTTGCTTCCAGCCGCCGGACAGCGAGCCCGCCAGTTGCCTGGCGCGCGAGGCCAGCCCGAGATGCTCCAGCGCGTGGTCGACCACCTCTCGCCGATTGGGCATCTCGTACAGGCGCGCCACGAAATCCAGGTTCTCGCGAATCGAAAGATCATCCCAATACGAGAACCGCTGCGTCATGTAGCCGACGCGCCGCTTGATCTGCGCAGACTCCTTGAGGATGTCGTAACCGAGGCACGAACCGCTGCCGCTGTCGGGCGTCAGCAGCCCGCACATCATCCGGATCGACGTGGTCTTGCCGCTGCCGTTGGGGCCGAGAAAGCCGAAGATCTCGCCGCGCGCGACCTGCATTGAGAGGTCTTTCACAACGTGCTTGTCGCCAAAGTGCTTGTTCAGGCCATGCACGTCGATGGCGTAGTCGCCGTTGCGTGTGTGCGGTTGACCGTCGTGGCTGGCAGCGCTCATGGCAGCGTGACCTCCACGGGCTGGCCCGGGCGTAGTTTCGGACCGTCGGCCGCAGCGGGCCGCGCCTCCACCATGAAGACCAGCTTGTCGCGCGTCGCGTTGCTGTAGATGACGGGCGGCGTGTATTCGGCTTCGGTGGCGATGTAGGTGACGGTGGCGTTGATATCCGCCGCGCAGCCATCGCAGTGCAGGCGCGCGGCTTGCCCGGGCTTGAGCGCGCCGACCACGCCTTGCGGCACGAAGAACCGCACTTTCACGTTGGCCGGCGGCAGCATCCGCACCACGGGGCTGCCGGCGCCGACCCATTCGCCTTCGCGATACAGCGTGTCGAACACGAGACCGCCATGCGTAGCCTTCTGCGCTTTCTGATCGAGCCGCCATTGCGCTTGCGCCACCGCCGCACGCGCGGCTTCCACCTGCGCGGATTGCGCGCGAATCTGGTCATTGCGCGCCGGCAGCTGGGCAATGCGCAGCTGGTTGGTCAACTCACGCACGCGCTGCGCGTTGGTCTGCGCGGTCGAGCGGCTTGCATCGAGCTGCGATTGCGCGATGCCCCCAGCGCGGAACTGCGCTTCGTCCCGCGCGAGTTGCGTCGACGAAAGCTTGTCCGCCGCCACCGCCTGCGCCAGTTGCGCGCGCACCGCGTCCACTTCCGGCACGCGCTTGCCGACGTTCAGATCGGCGAGTTGCGCTTCGGCACCTTGCAGTTGCGCGACAGCCTGCTGGCGGGCCGCCGTCTCATCCACCGATTCCAGTACGAAGAGCGGCGCACCCGCGTTGACGGTCTGCCCGCGCTGCACGCCGAGATGTTCGAGCCGCCCGCCCACCGGCGAGGCCACGTAGACGAACTCGCCTTCCACATAGCCCTGGTAGGTGCGGTCGTCGTGTTTGGCGCAGCCCGCCAGCACGATGGCTGCGGCCGATACCGCCGCCAAAGACCCTGCCCTACCGATGCACAACGCTTGCCGCATACCGCCCTCCGCGGGATTCGATTGATGCGATTGATGCGATTGACCTGCCGTGTACGCCCTACTCGCGCCCCTTGCTCTTTGGCTTGGACTTGGGCTTCGATTTCGATTTCCGCTCGGCTGATTTCCCGTCCGCCTGCTCGGGCGTGGCGACTGGGCCGATGCCATGCAGCAGCAACGCGGCCACGTGCCGGCCGATGTCCTCGTCGCTGACCCGATCCGCCAGCGGCAGGCGCCCCCACAGCGCGCGCGTCGCCAGCGGCAGCATCGCCAGGCCGATCAACGACACCATCACCAGCGGCGGCTGCAAAGACGCGTTCACCGCGCCGGCGGCCTGCGCGCGCGCAATGCGGTCGACCAGCAGCGTGGCGCGCTCCAGCGCGATGCGTGCGAACACACGCTCGCGCAACTGCCCGCCCTCGCTGGCGATCTCGCGAATCCACAGCGTCGGAAACCATGGCGTGGCCGTCGCTACCGCGACCATGCGCTGCGCAACACCTGCCACCGTCTGCGCAAGGTCGGGCAGATGCGCGTCGTCGGCGATGATCGCCAGCGCCGGCCCCGTCACCTGATCGACGAGCGGCCGGATGCGCCCTTCCACCACGGCGTCGAGCAATTGATCGCGCGTCTTGAAGTGGTAATGCACCATCGGCGCCGTCACCCCGGCTTCGCGGGCGATGGCGGCAAGCGTGGTCGGGCCGACGCCATCGCGCGCAAACAATGTGACGGCAATGTCGAGCAGGCGGTCCCGGAGGTCGTCCTGCGTTGCGCCATCCTGGCGGCGGGGGCGGCCGGGGCCGCGAGCGGGAGGTTTACGGGTTGCCATGCCGCGAATATTAATTGTCGAATTAATTAATTTCAAGGCGGAAATTGACGCTGTGCAGGTCAGGAAGGGGACGATTTCGCGGCTAAGCGCGCGCGGCCGCATCGAGCTGCGCCAGCCGCACCAGCAAGCGGTCTTGGGCTTCGCTCGGGAAACTCGATGTGCGACGCACGGCAAACACGGTGTTCAGGCAGCGTCGCGCCACGATCGGGCGCACGACGTGCAAGCGCCCGCGCTCCACTGCATCCTGGATGGCGTGCAGCGGCAGCACCGACCAGCCCATGCCAGCCTCCACCAAGGTGCTCACCTCTTCCAGGTCGGAGACGTGATGCGCGCTGACGGTCGTCTCGGGCATGCGCCGGAACAGCGCCTTGAACCACAGCCCGTAGACCGCGTCGGATTCGTCGTAGGTGACGAAGGGCAGTGCCGCGCAATCAGCCAGCGTGCGCGGCGCAGCGTGCTCGCGCAGTGCGCGGGCGCTGCAGGCGAGCACAAATTCCTCGGTATAGACAGCGTGGTGCTCAAACAGGCGAGACGTGCGCGGCGTGTAGACGAAACCGAGATCGGCGCGACCGGATTCGACATGGCCGAAGACCTCCTCGTCGCTGCCGAAGGCGAGGCCCAAGCGCACCTCGTCGAGAAGCGGCGCGTCGGATTCGGGCGACGGCGTCAGGAGCGCCGGCATCAGCACATAGCGCCCGAAGCTGGAGCCGCTCGCCAGCTTGAGCGACACGCGCTCCATCTCGCCGCTGTGCAAGGCGGCGCGCAGTTCATCCAGCCCGGCAAACGCATCACGGCACCACGCACGCACCGACGTGCCGGCGCGCGTGAGCACGAGCTTGCGCCCCGAGCGCTCGAACAAAGGCACGCCGAGCCACTGCTCCAGCTGCCGCATCTGGTACGACAGCGCTGGCTGCGACACGGCCATGCGGTCTGCGGCACGCACGAAGCTGCCCTCGTTGGCGACGGTCAGGAAGCTATGCAGATAACGCAGCGGCGAGTGCGACATGGCGCGTCAATTCATCAAATTTTTGGATCGAAAAACGAAAAACATTCGATTTGATTTCAAGTCTGTCAGATCGCACAATCCGCCGCAAGTGAACGACAGATCCAGGCAGGAGGCCATCATGACGACCGCAATGCAACATCCGAGCTATGCATTGGAAGACCGTTACGGCGCACGCAACTACGCGCCCTTGCCGGTCATGCTGGAACGCGGCGAAGGCGTGTGGCTCTTCGATACGGACGGACGGCGCTACCTCGACATGATGTCGGCGTACTCGGCCGTCAGCTTTGGGCATTCGCATCCGAAACTCGTTGCCGCGCTGATAGAACAGGCCGGCCGCCTGACGCTCACATCGCGCGCCTTCCACAACGTCGAACTGGGCCCGTTCCTGGCCGACGTCTGCCGCATCACGCGCATGGACCGCGCGCTGCCCATGAACACCGGCGCCGAGGCCGTCGAAACCGCCATCAAAGCGGCCCGCAAATGGGCACGCGACGTGAAGGGCCTGGCGCCCGAGGCGGCCGAGATCATCGTCTTCGAGAACAATTTCCACGGCCGCACGACGACGATCGTCGGGTTCTCCTCGCACGATCAATATCGCTACGGATTCGGCCCGTTCGCGGGGGCTTCCGACGCATTCCGTTTGGCGACGCCGATGCGCTGCGTGCGGCCATCGGGCCCAACACCGGCGCCATCCTCATGGAACCTGTGCAAGGCGAAGGCGGCATCGTCGAACCGCCTCCTGGCTACTTGAAACTCGCACGCGAACTCGCCACCCGGCACAACGTGCTGCTGATCTGCGACGAGGTGCAAACAGGCCTCGGCCGCACGGGCGATGTGCTCGCGAGCTGGCATGAAGGCGTTGACGCCGACTTGGTGGTGCTGGGCAAGGCGCTCGGCGGCGGCATGGTGCCCGTGTCAGCCATCGCAGGGCGCGAGGCCGTCATCGGCGTGTTTCGGCCGGGGGACCACGGCTCCACGTTTGGCGGCAACCCGCTCGCAGCGCACATCGGCCGGGCGGCACTTGCCTTGCTGATGGAAGAACAACTGCCACAGCGTGCCGCGCGCGTGGGCGCAGCGTTCATCAACGAACTGAAAACGCTGGTCGGCCACGGCGTGCGGCAGGTGCGCGGACGCGGCTTGTTGATCGGCCTGCAGCTCGACGCCGACATCGACGCACACGACTTCGCCTTCGCGCTGGCCGAGCGCGGCGTGCTGACCAAGGACACCAACGGCAACGTGGTGCGCCTGACACCGCCGCTGGTGATTGGCGAGGCGGAACTGGCACTGGCGCTGGAGGCCATCCGCCGGACGCTGGCAGGGTGGCCGCGCCGCAAGGTGGCGTGACGGAAGAACTTGCAAGGGGAGTGACATGACCATCATCGATCTGATCGGCGCGGCCATCGGCTGCGGCGCGCAAGACGACGGCTGCAAGGACGGCCCGCGTGCGCTGCTGGAAGCCGGCGCGCTGGCGCGATTGCAGACGCCTGACACGCACGCTGCGCTCGTGCACGACATCGAACTGGCGACGTCGGCCGGGCACAACCGCTCGGCACGCCTGGCGGCGCTCCCGGGCGTTGCCGGGTTCTCGCGCGCGCTTGCGGATGCGACGGCGCACAGCGTGCACCAAGGACATGTGCCCGTGGTCATCGGCGGCGATCACTCGTGCGCCATCGGCACGTGGTCCGGCGTGGCGAACGCCTTGCGGCCGAAGGGTCCGCTAGGCCTCATTTGGATCGACGCCCATCTCGACAGCCACACCCCGCAGACGAGCGATTCCGGCGCCATCCACGGCATGCCGCTGGCGGCGCTGCTCGGCCACGGCGCGGCGGCCCTCACGCAGATCCGCGATGCCGCGCCGAAGCTGTTGCCGGAACACATCGTGGTGATCGGCGCGCGCAGCTACGAGCCCGCCGAACGCGCGTTGCTGGATCTGCTGGGCGTGCGCGTCATCGACGCCGCCGAAGTCGCACGCAATGGCCTGCGCGCCGTCATGGCTGGCGCCATCCGCCAGGTCAAATCGGGCACCGCGGCCTTTGGCGTGACGCTTGATCTGGATGCCTTCGACCCCGCCGTCGCACCCGGCGTCGGCACGCCCGAAACGGATGGCCTCACCGCTCACGGCATGGCCCAGGCACTTGCCGCCTGCGCGCGCGATGCACGTTTCGCCGCATTCGAACTGGTGGAATACAACCCGCGCCACGACAAGGGCGGGATCACAGCGCATCTGGCCCTGGACCTGCTGGCCAGCGTCGCAGGCGCATTGCACGCCCAGCGCCGCGAATACGCGACAGCGGCTTGAACCGCCATCAAGAAAAAGCGCACCGCCACCGCCCGCGCACAGACGGTGTGGCCCTACCCTGCCCTATGCGGCGCCTTGAATTTCTGTTGCAAGGAGGAAAAAGGAAGGGAAACTGTCTGAGCGCAGCGAGTTTTCCCTTCCCCTCCTTGCGACATAAATTCAAGGAGTCTTTCGCCGCATCGGGCGCGCCTTTCTTTGGTTACTTTCTTTGGCAAGACAAAGAAAGTGACTCAGCCCCGGCAGGGGATGAAACAGAGAACGCACCACCAACAACAAAACCAGCCGCTCAGGCCTGGTCCTTGATGCGGAACACCTCCACCCCCACCGACTCGCAATCCGGATACACATCCGGCTTCTCCGTCGACACCCGCGCAGCCAGCACATGCGGATGCTTGAGCATCGCCGTCAGCACGTCATCGCACAGCGTTTCCTGCAAGTGAATATGACCTTGCGCCATACGCCGCGCCACGGTGTCGCGCATGAAGTCGTAATCCACCACTTCATGCAGCTTGTCTTCCGTGGGCGACGAATGCTCCAGCGGCACGTACAGCTCGATGTTGATCAGGACGCGCTGCTCGCCCTTCTTCTCGAATTCATGCACGCCGATGTTGATCTGCACTTCGTAGTTGCGCAGGAACATGCGGCGGCAGTGCGACAGGCGCGGGTGGGATAGCAGGGAAAGCATGGGGGCGTCCGGGGAGGAGTTGTTTATTCAGTCAGGAACATCACGTCGCGGGCCAGCGGCATCAGATGCTGGCCTCCGTCGACGAACAGCGTGGTGCCGGTCACGGCGCGGGCGGTGGCGAGGTAGCACACCGCCTCGGCAATATCTTCCGGCGTGGACGACTGGCCCAGCGGCGTCATCTGGTGCGCGCGTGCAAACCCGCCCTGCGACTGGTCGCCCGACACCATCGTGATGCCCGGCGCCACGCCCACCACGCGCAGCGCGGGTGCCAGGGCCTGCGCAAGCTGCATCGTGGCCGTCGACAGCGCTGCTTTCGACAGCGTGTAAGAGAGGAAATCCGGGTTCAGATTGTCGAGCTTCTGGTCGAGCAGGTTGATGACGACGCCGTGGCCCTGGGCGCCATCGGCCGTCAACGCCCGGTGCAGCTCGCGCGACAGCAGCAGCGGCGCGGCCACGTTGGTGCGCATGTGCGTATCGAGCGACGCATAGCTGAAGCTGGTCGCCACGTCGTACTGGAACAGCGACGCGTTGTTGACCAGGCAGGTGGGCGTACCCAGTGCAGCGCTGCAATCGGCAATCAGGCGGCCAGCGGCGGCTTCGTCCGACAGATCGGCCTGCAGCACGGCGGCGCGGCGGCCCATGGCGATGATCTCGGCGGCCACGGCGTCGGCCTCGGCGCGCGAGCGGTGGCAATGCACGGCCACATCCCAGCCGTGCCGGGCCAGCGCCAGGGCAATGACGCGCCCCACGCGGCGGCCTGCGCCGGTGACGAGGGCGATGCGCCGCTGAGTAGCGGATTCTGCGGTCGATTCCGCAGTGGACTGGTTGGGCGTCTGCGCCATTGTTTACAATTCGCCGATGAGCAAAACCGTGAGTTTACCGCTTCCCAACGAGGCGGCGCAGGCGCAGTCCGCGCACCTGTTCGCCATGATCGCCGACGCCATTGCGGCCGCCGGCGGCTGGCTTCCGTTCGACCGCTACATGGAACTGGCGCTCTACGCGCCCGGCCTCGGCTATTACAGCGGCGGCGCGGCCAAATTCGGCCGCCGCGTGGAAGACGGCGGCGACTTCATCACCGCGCCCGAACTGACGCCGTTCTTCGGGCGCACCGTGGCGCACCAGATCGCGCAGGTGCTGCAGGCACTGCCCGAAGGCCAGCGCCACGTGCTGGAATTTGGCGCCGGCACCGGCAAACTGGCCGCCGACATCCTCACCGAATTGGATGCGCTGGGCGCGCGGCCCGACAGCTACGGCATCGTCGAACTCTCCGGCGAGCTGCGCCAGCGCCAACAGGAACGCCTGGCTGCGCTCGGCCCCGAGCTGGGCGCCCTCGCGCGGTGGCACGACACGTTGCCCGCGCCGTTCACCGGCGTGATGGTTGGCAACGAAGTGCTCGATGCGATGCCCGTGTCGCTCTGGGCGCGCCGCGGCGGCGTGTGCACCAGCGCGGCGTGGTGCTCGATGTCGACAACGGCCTGCAATGGGAAGACCGGCTTGTTGACACGTCGGAGGTGCCCGCCAAGCTGGCCGCACTGCCGGGCGCGGACGATCTCATCACCGAATCACACGAGGCCGCCGAGGGCTTCATCCGCAGCGCCGGCGCGGCCCTTGAGCGCGGCTTGTTGCTGCTGATCGACTACGGTTTCCCGGCTGCGGAGTACTACCACGCGCAGCGCGCCAACGGCACGCTCATGTGCCACTACCGCCAGCACGCGCACGACGATCCGTTCTGGCTGCCAGGCCTGCAGGACATCACCGCGCACGTCGATTTTTCGGGGATCGCCCAGGCGGGGCAGGAAGCCGGGCTGGAACTGCTCGGCTACACGAGCCAGGCGCGCTTCCTGTTGAGCGCCGGCGTGGGTGAGCTGCTGATGACGCTCGACCCCTCCGATCCGATGCAGTTTCTGCCGGCCGCCAATGCCGTGCAGAAGCTGCTGTCGGAAGCGGAAATGGGCGAGCTGTTCAAGGCCATCGCGCTAGGCAAGGGCATCGACGCGGCACTCCCGCTGGCCGGCTTTGCCGATGCCGACCGCTCGAACCGCTTGGGTTAGTCGATCAGGCTGACGCGGCCTTGGCCGCTTTGGCTTCCAAGGCGCGTTCGTTCTGCTCGGCTTCGTAGCGGCCGATCGTGCCGCGCATCCACCACAGCAGCGCCAGGCCAGGGAAGGCAAACACCACGGTCATCAGATAGAACGCCGGCCAGCCGTAGGCTTCAACGAGGTAGCCCGAGGTGGGCCCGACGTACACGCGGCCGATGGAAGCCAGCGCCGACAGCAACGCATACTGCGTCGCCGAGAACGACCGGTTGCACAACGCCATCAGCAGCGCCACAAAGGCCGCCGTGCCCATGCCGCCGCAGATGTTCTCGATGCCGATGGCCACCGCCATCATCCACAGATGCTGCGGCGTCACGGCCAGCACCCAATAGCCCAGGTTCGACACCGCCTGCAGCACGCCAAAAAGCAGCAGCGCCCGCACCAGCCCCAGCCGGACCATCAGCGTGCCGCCATACAGCGCGCCCACGATGGTGGCGGCCAAGCCGAGCGTCTTGTTGACGATGCCGACCTCACCCGCAGAAAAGCCGACGCCGCGGATCAGGAAGGTGGTCGACAGGCTGCCCGCAAACGCGTCGCCCAGTTTGTAGAGCACGATCAGCGCCAGCAGCGCCCAGGCGCCACGGCGCGAGAAAAGTCCCGCAGCGGGCCGACCACCGCCTCCTGCAGGCTGCGCGGCGGGCGCGCCGACACCTCAGGCTCGGGCGACCACAGCGTCGTGAAGATACCCAGCGCCATCAGGCCGGCCATCAGCAGATACATGTTGCTCCAGCCCATGACGCGATCGGCGAGATACAGCGCCAGGCCGCCCGATACCAGCATCGCCAGCCGGTAGCCGAGCACCTTCACGGCTGCGCCGACGCCGCGCTCGCTCGAATGCAGCACGTCGGTGCTGTAGGCATCGAAGACGATGTCCTGCGACGCCGACAAAAACGCCACCAGCACCGCCAGCCCGGCCAGTGCCCAGAGCGCGGCGTGCGGCGGCGTGAAGGCCATGGCGGCAATCGACGCCACCAGCCCCGCCTGCGTCAGCACCAGCCAGCCGCGACGACGGCCCATGAGGGGCGGCGTGAAGCGGTCCATCAGCGGCGCCCAGAGAAACTTGAAGATGTACGCCTGCCCCACCAGCGAGAACAGCCCGATGGTGCGGATATCCAGCCCTTCCACCGTCATCCACGCCTGCAGCGTGCCCGAGGTGAGCGCCAGCGGCAGGCCGGAGGCAAAGCCCAGCAGCAGCATCGCGCCGATGCGGCGGTTGCGGAAAATATCGAGGTAATCGTGGAAGCTCATGCGGCGGGCCGGAGGCGAATGCGAATGCGGGTTGCCACGTAGCGTGGCGCGGTGCGTTGGCCGATATTATGTCGCACGGATTCGGCCCCTCATCCATATGCCCCGCGCCACACGCTCCCTGCTGACCGCCATCGGCCTCGCGCTGTCTGCGTGGGCCACCGCCATGGACGGCCCGCTGCCCGTGCCCGCCGACGGCGTAAAGCTGGAAGCGCCGACCACCACATCGCCCAACATCCGCCTCGTCATTCCGGCGGAAGAAATCGACAAGCGCGCGCTGGACGAATACCAGGGCATCGTCGACAACGCCGCCCACGAAGGCGCGCTGGCGCCCGACAACGTGCCCGATCTGATCCGCATCCGCGGCATCGTCAGGCGCCTCACGCCGCAGGCGCCGCGCTGGAACCCCGACGCCGCGCGCTGGCAATGGGAGGTCAATCTGATCGGCTCGTCGCAGGTAAATGCCTTTTGCATGCCCGGCGGCAAGATCGCCGTGTTTTCGGGGCTGCTCGAACAGTTCAAGCTGACGGACGACGAACTCGCCATGGCGCTCGGCCACGAGATCGCCCACGCCTTGCGCGAGCACGCCCGCGCCCGCGCCGGCCAGCGCGAGATCACCAACCTGGGCGCCAACGTCATCTCGCAGCTGTTCGGCTTCGGCAACCGGGGCGACACGGACCTGGGCGAAGGCGCCAAGATGCACCTGCTGGCCTTCTCGCGTGCGGAGGAAACAGAGGCCGACCTGGTCGGCATGGACATCGCCTCCCGCGCCGGCTACGACCCGCGCGCTGCCCTCACGCTGTGGCAGAAAATGGGTTCGATCGGCGGGACGGAGCAAAAGCAGTTTCTGTCGACGCACCCTCGGGGCGCACGCGCATGGCGGTGCTGTCACGCCATTTGCCCGAAACGCTTACGCTGTTTGCCGACGCCCGACATATGACGATGGCGAAACTGCCGGAATATCGGTCGAACATGCAATATCTGGGCGCCGCGCCTGTTGATAATGGCGATGAGGCGCCGATGCGGCCGATGGTGCGGCGGCAATAATCGCCAGCGATTTACCGCGCCTCATCCCAAGGTGCCGTCGGATTGCATCGCGATACGCTTGAAACCCACATCAGCTGCCACTCTTGCCGTCAGCACGCTGTGCGCACACGCAAATGTCTGCGTTTTGCCGCGCGTTTTGTGTTCGCAATCGTGTTAATGACTGCGTGGCCCACCAGTTAGTGGGGAGTTACCCCGCGCTAAGCAAATCCTAAGAAAACAAATTCGCCCCGCTTGTACGCTGCGCCGGCAGATTTTCTGCGCACAAATCTCCACAAAAATCACAGCGACAGGGATACGTACAAAAATGAAGGCATGGGGCAAGGGATTTACGGGAATTGCACTGGCATGCGCGCTGAGCGCCTGCGGCGGTGGCGGCGATAGCGGCAGCGTTGCTGACCCGAACAGCTTTTCGGTTAGCGCAACCGTAGGCGGAACCAAGGTGCAAACGTTTAGCGCAACCAGCGGCCAAAATGCCACGCTGACGGTCAAGTCCGGGCAAGATCTGCGCCTGGATAGCAGCACCGACGTCAATTGGAAGTCCGGCGATGCAACGAGCAATACCGAGGTCTCGGTCAAGGGTGCCAGCACGCAAAGCTGGACCGCCGGCCTGAAGAGCCCGCCGGGCGGCACGTTCACGGTAACTGTGACGTCGGCCAAGGACGCGAGCAAGTCGGCCAAGGTGACGGTCACGGTGACGCCGCATGAGTACAGTGCCGTGGCGCAGCATGTCGGTTCAACGGTGGTCTGGTCAGAAAACAGCACGCGCCTGGACGGTTCGGTTTCAACCCGCACGCGCACAAACGTTACGACTGCCGTCGCGAACGGTCAGAGCACCGTGGATTCAACCGTAGATGCCGCCGCCACGCCTTCGGAGCGGTACACCTACGACGCGGACAACAACCGCCTCACCCGCACCTATCTCAATATCAATAGTGGCGGCGACAACGCTTGCAGCTATGGGCCCGTGCGAAAAATGCTGAATTTCCCGATGTCAGTCGGCAAATCGTGGCAGACGACGTGGTTCTACAGCTGTGCGGCCGGTTATCACGAATCCGCTGCTCTCACCTCTACGGTAGAAGGTTACGAGTCGCTCACCACGCCCGCCGGCACCTTCAATACGTTGCGCGTTCATTACGTACTCGCGCTAACCAACGCGAACGACTCTGCACTGCCCGGCGGTAGCACTGGTACCGCAGCTTATGGCCAAGACTATCGTTGCTGGTGGCACGTCGATACGGGTCACTTCGTCCGTTGCGATTTCGCGTATTCGTACCCGTCTGGGGCCCCGTCCAACTTCCTGAAGACATTCTCGCAAGTGGCGACATCGGTCCAGTAAGCACCGCGCAGCCTCACCGCTCAACCAGCCCCGCGGCCTTTACCGGCCTCGCGGGGCTTGTTGTTTGTACGGCCGCCTTCGCCTGCCGCGACAACGCCATCCCCGCCACCGTCGCGCCCAGGATCAGCACCGCGCCGCCCGTCTGCATCGGGCTGAACCATTCACCCAGGACGAGCGCGCCCAAGACCGTCGCCGTCAGCGGGCTGAGCAGCGAGAGGAACGTCACGTCTGCGCCCAGCACGCCGATGCCACGCACCCACAGCCAGTAGCCCAGCGCCGTGCCGATGACGATGAGGTACGCAAAGCCCAACGCGTTACGCGCCGTGAGCGCGGGCGGCAGGCCTTCCACGAACAACGCCACCGGCAGCAGGACCAGGCCGCCGAGCGCAAGCTGCCAGGCGGCCACTGCCAACGGCGTGCCGATGCGGCCCCAGCGTTCAATGAGCACGGTGCCGATCGCCATCGAGAACGCCGCGGCCAGCGCAGCCGCCACGCCGATTGCATCGAGCTTGGCCGCTGGGCCAAGAATCAACAGCCCCACCCCCAGCGAGCCGGCCAGCGCCGCGGCCAGTTGCGCCGGACGCGGCTTGCGCGCAAGCAGTGGCCACGCCAGCAGCGCGACCACCAGCGGTTGGGCCGACATGATCGTCGCTGCCACGCCGCCCGGCAGGCGCTGCGCCGCCACGAACAGCAGCGCGAAGAACACGCCGATATTCGCCAGCCCCAAGAACAGCAGCGGCAGCAGCTTGCTACGCGGCGGCAGGCCGGGGCCGAGCAGCATCAGCAGCACACCCGCCGGCAGCGCACGCAGCGCCCCAACCAGCAGCGGATGGCCGACGGGCAGCGTCTGCGTGAAGACGAGATAGGTCGTGCCCCACAGCACCGGCGCCGCAGCGGTGGCCAGCATCAACGTCAGACGGTTGAACTGCATGATGAATCTCCATGTCACGTTATTTGATATCGAAATAAATGAGGACACTGACGTCTGGTCTTTGTTTCCCTGCGGCAAGAAAGGCGGCACCAAGCGCCTCGCTTTGCCCCGGCGCCACGCGTGGTGGCACGCATTGTCTGCGCAGCGCAAAACCGATACGATTTCACAGAGCCTCGACATCAAGTAATTCGATGTCGAAATACCAGGACGAGGATTTTTATGGGTCAAGGTGATTCCCTACCCCCGCAAGGGGGACCGATGGACAACATCCTCGCGCAATGGCGGCGCGAGCGCCCAGACATCGACCCGAGCCCGATGGCCGTCTGCGGCGATGTCTGGCGCGCCGCCGAGCGGCTACGCAGCGGCGTGGTCGCCAACGTAGCGGGAGCGGATCTCGACGTGGCGGGTTTTGACGTGCTGCTGACGCTGCGCCGCAACGGCCGCGACCAGGCGCTGTCGCCTTCCGCGCTGGCCAAGGACATGATGCTGTCGACCTCCGCCATGACGAACCGGCTCGACCGGCTGGAAAAGCGCGGCCTGATCGCCCGCAAGACCGATCCGGACGACCGCCGAGGGCTGCAGATCGTTCTGACCGACGAAGGCTTCGCGCTGGTCGACGGACTCGTCGCCTCGCATGTGCAGACGGAAGAGCGGATGCTGGCGGCGTTGAGCCAGGCGGAGCGGGCGATGTTGCGGGAGCTGCTCGGGAAGATCGGCGGCGCAGGCGGGTAGGTGCGACCGAGAGCAGAAACGTGCATGCTGATGCGATCCAAGAGCCTGTTCGGTCGACCAGCGTCGGCACCAACGTCGGAAGACCTGCTGCGCGACGACATCCTGCAAGACGATTTTTCTCCGAGCGCGGACGCAATCGATGCCCTGGTCGAGTTCCTACGCCTGGTGGCAACCCCGTAAGCAGACGGGTCGCGCAACCGTCCATTCCTCTTTACGATGCCTCCTCATGTACGCGCGTAGCGCGCCAACCTGGAGGAACGTGTGAGCCTGACCATCCTGTGTGTGCTGGTGATCGTGGCAGCGGTGTGCGCAGCACGCGGCCGGCGTCGGGCTGCGCGCGGGCTGGCGGTGTTCTCCGGTGTGCTGGTGATGGCGATCGGCTGCGGGCCGGTGCCGGCGTGGCTGCTCGATTCGCTGGAAAAGCCGTTCGAGAACGAGCCGCACATTCAATGGGGCGCGCGAAACGCCATCGTGCTGCTGGGCGCCGGTACGTTCCGCGTGGGCGATGCCGTGGAGCCTGGGCTGTTCTCGTATCCGCGGCTGGTGGAAGCCGCGCAGTTGTACCAGGCGTGCCGCAAGGCCGACGGCGATTGCAAGATCCTGGTCAGCGGCGGCGATGCCCGTCACCACGGCGAATCGGAAGCCGCGGTCTATGGCCGCGAACTCGTCGCCCTCGGCGTCGACAAGGCCGACGTGCTGACGGAGCCCAAGAGCATGAACACGTGGCAGAACGCGCAATTCTCGCGCGCGGTCCTGGCGCAATACGCGGCCGACCGCACGGTGCTCGTGTCGTCGGCCATCCATCTGCGGCGCAGCCAGCTGTATTTCACGCACTTCGGCATGGCGCCAATTCCCGTGCGCGCCGACGATCTGCAAGCCGCGGCATCGCCCTTGCCGATGGCATACAACTTTGCGCTGACCGATTTCGCGCTGCACGAGTGGATCGGCATCGCCCGCTATCACGTGTACAACGCGCTGGGCTGGAACCCGGCGCGCATCAATCCCGGCGACGCCTGATTCGGCCTCGCTGCCCCACCGTTCGAAGCGGCGCTCTAGTGCTTCCGGAGGGCAGCAAAAATCCGGCGCCCGCCTATACTTTGTGCATCGCAACATCCGGGCATCGCAATGCGCCACCTCGGCCGTATTGAAGCTCACCGCCTCATCACCATTGGCAAGCTTGCTTGCCACCACCCGCCCACTGGGCGCGGCCATCCCTGACGGGAATCGCTGACGATTCCTGCGCCAGCAAGCAGGCCGCTGCGTAAGCAGCGCCCGCCCCGCCAGCCACACCTCAGAAGCAAACCAACAAGCAAGGGCAACCCTCATGCTCAAGTCACGGCAAGCAAGCTGCCGGTCAAACTGCTCGCGCTCGTCTTCGGCGCCGTCGCGGCGCTGGCCATCGGGCGGACTTTCCTGCTGAACTGGCAGATCATTCCGCCCGGCTACACGGGCATCAAGATCAACCGGCTCGTCGATCGCGGCATCACGCATGAAAACGTCGTCACCGGGTTCGTGTTCTACAACCCTGTGCAGACGGCGATCATCCAATACCCGACCTACGTGCAGCGCGTGATCTGGACGCAAGACGTGAATGAAGGCCGCGCGCTCAACGAAGAGCTGACCTTCAATACCAAGGACGCCGTGCCCGTCAATGTGGACGTGGCCGTCTCGTACCAGCTCGATCGGGAGAAAGTGCCGGCGTTCTACACCAATTTCCGCGCCGATCGCATCGAGACCTTCACGCACGGCTACCTGCGTGACACCGCGCGCAACGTGATCGTCGCCATCGGCTCGGAATACAACTTCGACGACGTGAATGGCGGCAAGAAGGAAGAGTTCGTCGCGCGGCTCACCAAGGAGCTGGACGCGCGGCTCGCACCGCTGGGCGTGTCGATCAAGCAGTTCGGCATCGTCGGCTCACTGCGCCCGCCGCGTGCGCTGCTCGATGCGGTGAGCGCCAAGACCAAGGCCATCCAGGACGCCATCCGCACCGAGAACGAAGTGCGCTCCGCCCAGGCCGAGGCCAAGAAGCGCGTGGCGATTGCCGAAGGCGAAGCCGCTGCCAACCGTGCGCTCGCCTCGTCGCTGGATGACCGCCTGCTGGCGTGGGAGCGCCTGAAGCTCGAGCGTGCCGCCATCGAGAGGTGGAACGGCGTGACGCCGAGCGTGATGGCGGGCGGCAACGGCGGCGGCATGTTGTTCAACATCCCGGCCGGCGCGCAAGCCAAGTGCCGCGCCCAAAGAAAACGCGCCCGAAGGCGCGTTTTTCGTTTCCGCTCAGGCGGCGATCAGCTTGCGAAGCCCGGCGCTGCCTCGCGCACGGCGTGCTCGGCGCCGGCTGCGGGAATCGGCGCTTCCACATGCAGGCTCGTCGCCTCGTCCACGCCCAGGTGCACGTTCATGCATTGCACCGCCGCACCGGCCGCGCCCTTGCCCAGGTTGTCCAGACGCGCGGTGACGACCATGCGCTCGTCCGAACCAAACACGAACAGGTCGGCGCGGTTGGTGTCGTTGGCGCCCTGCACGTCGAAGAAGCCGTTGTCGAGCGTCGCAACGTTGTCGGCCGGCGCCACGCGGATGAACTGCTCGCCCTGGTAGTAATCGGCCAGCACGCGGGCGATGTCCGTCGGGCTCACCTTGCGCGCGAGGTGCTGCGGGTGCAGGCCGATCGTCACGGCCAGGCCCTTGAGGAAGTTGCCGACGACCGGCGTGAAGATCGGCGCGAGGCTCAGGCGACTCTGCACGCGCATCTCCGGCAGGTGCTTGTGCGCCAAGGCCAGCGCGTACGGGCGCGGGCTGTCGAGCTTCGGGTTATTGGCGGCCAGGTAGTCGGCGATCATGGCCTTGCCGCCGCCGCTGTAACCGGTGAGCGAGAACGCGGTGACCGGGTAGTCGGCCGGGACGATGCCTGCATCCACCAGCGGGCGCATCAGCAGCACGAAGGCGCTGGCGTGGCAGCCCGGCACGGCGATGCGCTTGGTGTTGCGCAGGCGCTCGCGCTGGCCCTGGGCCAGTTCGGGCAGGCCGTAGACCCAGTCGTCCGACGTGCGGAACGCGGTGCTGGCGTCGATGATGCAGGTGTTCGGGTTGTTGACCAGCGAGACGGCCTCGCGCGAGGCGACGTCCGGCAGGCACAGGAACGCGACATCGGCGGCATTCAGGAATTTGGCGCGCTCGGCTGAATCCTTGCGCTTGTCTTCGGCGATGCGCAGCAGCTCGATATCGTCGCGCTGCGACAGATAATCGAGCAGGCGAAGGCCGGTGGTGCCTTCCTGACCGTCGACGAAAACCTTGAATGCCATGGTGATCTCGCTAAAAAACTGGGGGCCAAAGACAACGCCGGCAAGCGGTGCCGGCGCGTGAGGTTTGCATTGTAGCGGCTGCCGAAGACATTTCCGCGGCGACGCTACGAAGTGATTGCTGTGCCGCTTACCAGTGCGGCTTCGTGTCGTAATCGATCGTCAGCGGCGCGTGGTCGCTGAACTTGATGTCCTTGAAGATCGACACGCGTCGCGCCGTGGCGGCAATGCCCGGCGTGGCGATCTGGTAATCGATACGCCACCCGACGTTCTTTGCATACGCCTGGCCGCGATTGCTCCACCAGGTGTACTGCTCGGGGCGCTGGTCGAGCGTGCGGAACACATCCACATAGCCGACCTCGTCGAACAGCTTGGTCAGCCACGCGCGCTCTTCGGGCAGGCAGCCGGAGTTCTTCTGGTTGCCCTTCCAGTTCTTGATGTCGATTTCCTTGTGGACGATGTTGACGTCGCCGCACAGCACGACCTCGCGGCCCTTTTCGTGGCGCAGGTCCTTCAGGTGCTCCATGAACAGGTCCATGAAGCGGAACTTGGCCTGCTGGCGCTCTTCGCCGCTGGAGCCCGACGGCACGTAGACCGAGATGATCGACAGCTTGCCGTAGCGGGCCTCGACGTAGCGGCCTTCGGCGTCGAACTCGCCGTTATCGAAGCCGATGATGACCTCGTCGGGCTTGTGGCGCGTGTAGATGCCCGCGCCGCTGTAGCCCTTCTTCACCGCGTGCTGGAACACGCCGTGGTAACCGTGCGGCGCCAGGAATTCGGGCGTCATGTCGTCTTGCGCGCATTTCAGTTCCTGCACGCAGACGAAATCGGCGTCCTGCTTGCCCATCCATTCAAAAAAGCCTTTGCTGGCAGCGGAGCGAACGCCGTTGAGGTTGGCGGAAATGATGCGTAACATGGCGGGACTTTTTTGCGGACCAGAGAAAAAGATGAGCCAAAACAGCGAGTTGCGCCAATCCTTCATCCGCTTTGCGGTGGAAGCCGGCGTGCTGTCGTTCGGGGAATTCGTGACCAAGGCGGGGCGGACGTCGCCCTATTTCTTCAACGCCGGCAAGTTCAATGACGGCGCACTGCTGGGCCAAGTCGCGCAATTCTATGCGAAAACCCTGCTGGACTCCGGTGTCGAGTTCGACATGCTGTTCGGGCCGGCCTACAAGGGCATCACCCTGGCATCGGCCACCGCCGTGGCGCTGGCGGGCCTGGGCCGCAATGTGGGCTTTGCGTACAACCGGAAGGAAGCCAAGGACCACGGCGAAGGCGGCAGCCTGGTCGGCGCGAAGCTGCAGGGCCGGGTGGTGATCGTCGATGACGTGATCTCTGCCGGCACCTCGGTGCGCGAGTCGGTGGAGATGATTCGCGCCGCTGGCGCAACGCCGGCTGCCGTGCTGATTCTGATGGATCGGATGGAGCGCAGCGGCAATGCGGTGAATATCGGCGAGCGCTCTGCGGTGCAGGATGTGCAGGCTCAATACGGCATGCCGGTTGTGTCGATTGCCAATCTGGATGATTTGCTGGGGTATCTGGATGGGGCTGGCGACCCGGCGCTGGCTGGGTATCGTGAAAAGGCTGCGGCTTATCGGGATAAGTACGGCGTTAGCGCGATTTGAGCTTTTGATGTTGTGGAAAACCCCGGCGGATGTTGTTCGCTGGGGTTTTGTCTTTTTTGGTTCATCCCTTGTTTCACCCCCTGCCGGGGGCGACTCACTTTCTTTGGTCTTGCCCAAAGAAAGTAAGCAAAGAAATGCGCGCCCGAGATGGCGAAAGACTCCTTGAATTTATGTTGCAGGGAGGGAGGGGAGGCAAACTCGCTGCGCTCAGACAGCCTCCCCTCTTTTTCCTCCCTGCAACAGAAATTCAAGGCGCCATCTAGGGCAGGAAAGTCAAAGGACAAAGCCAAACACTCTGGGCGCCAGCCCAAACGACAAGGCCAACCGCGCGATGGGTTGGCCTTTTCTTTTGACGTTGAGCCCTTGATGGCGCCTTGAATTTTTGTGAGCGGGCGGATCAAGGAAGGAGGCTTGTCTGAGCGCAGCGAGTTTGCCTCCTTCCCCGCACGGTCACACAAATTCAAGGGGAAGTCGCCATCTCGGGCGCGCCTTCTTTGCTTACTTTTCTTTGGCAAGACAAAGAAAAGTAAGTCGGTCCCGGCAGGGAACGAAAGGGAGATGGACCACCAAGGCCAAAACAAACCCCAAAAAAACTACTCAATCCTCAACGCCTCAAACGCCGGATTCCCCTCCGGATACTGCGGCTTCATCGCCTCAAACACCTGCAACAAGATCTCCGCCACCATCACATTCCGATGTGTCTTGGAATCCGCGGGCACCACGTACCAGGGCGCTTCGGGCGTCGCTGTGGCATTGATGGCCGCCTCGTAGGCCTCCATGTAGCCATCCCAAAACCCGCGCTCTGCAATATCGGCCGGGTCGAACTTCCAGTGTTTGTTCGGATCGTCGATGCGCTCCTGCAACCGCTTGCGCTGCTCGTCTTTCGAGATGTGCAGGAAGCATTTGACGATGGTCGTGCCGGTTTCGCTCAGCATCTGCTCGAACGCGTTGATGTGCCCGTAGCGGCGTTTGCATTCGGCCGCGTCGATGTCGCCGTGCACGCGCGTGATGAGCACGTCTTCGTAATGGCTGCGGTTGAAGATGACGATCTCGCCGCGGGCGGGCGTCTGGGCGTGCACGCGCCAGAGGTAGTCGTGTGCGAGTTCCTGCGGCGTCGGCGCCTTGAAGCCGACCACGCGCAGCCCCAGCGGATCCATCGCGCGGAAGACGCCGCGCACGGTGCCGTCCTTGCCGGAGGTGTCCATGCCCTGCAGGATCACCAGGACCTTGCGTCGGTGCTCGGCGTAGAGCACATCCTGCAGCGCGTCGAGCTTGGCCGAGACTTCGGCCAGCCGCGCGTTGTCGTCCGCCTTGTTGCCGGTGGAGAACGGCTTGCTGGCGGCATCCACCTTCGCGATCTTGAACTTGTTGCTGCCGTCGAAACGGTAGTCGTCAATCAGGTTCTTGCCGTTCGTGCCCACGGTATCTCCTTGTTGTTCTGACGTATGCGGCAGCGGCCCGCCGGGGCATGCGCGGTGTCAATGCGCGGCGGCGGTCAGCTTGAGCGCATCCAAATCCAGCGTGCCTTCAAAGACGGTGGTGGCGGGGCCCGTCATCATGACCGGCTGGCCGACGCCCGCCCACGCGATGGTCAGGTCGCCGCCATGCGTGGCGACCTTGACGGGCGAATCGATCAGGCCGCGGCGGATGCCGGCCACCACCGCTGCGCACGCGCCGGTGCCACAAGCAAGTGTCTCGCCCGCGCCGCGCTCGTACACGCGCAGACGCACGGAATGCCGATCGACGATCTGCATGAAGCCCGCATTCACGCGACGCGGAAACACGGGATGCGACTCGATCAACGGGCCGTCTTCCAGCACGGGAAAGGCTTCCGTGTCGTCGACGATCTGCACGGCGTGCGGATTGCCCATCGACACGGTCGACAGCCATGCAGTGCGGCCGTTGATCTGCAGCGCGTGCTGCGTGTCGTCGCCTTCAACGCGGGTGGGCAGGCCTTCGGGCACGAACGGCAGGCGCGCCGCTTCGAACACCGGTGCGCCCATGTCGACCGTGACCTGGCCATCGTCCTGCATCGTCAACGTGGCGATGCCGTTCATGACTTCCACGCGCACGGTCCGTTTGTCGGTCAGACCGCGGTCGGTGACGAACTTGACGAAGCAGCGTGCGCCGTTGCCGCAGTGCTCCACCTCGCCGCCGTCGTGGTTGAAGATGCGGTAGCGGAAATCGACGTCGGGCCGCGTTGAACGCTCGACCAGCAGGAGCTGATCCGCCCCCACGCCGAAGTGGCGGTCGGCAATGGCAGCCCATTGCTCGGGCGTGAAGTCGATCGGGGTCTGGATGCCGTCGAGCACGACAAAGTCGTTGCCCGCGCCGTGCATCTTGGTGAAGTGCAGTTTCATGGCGGGCCGCACAGATGCGGCGATGAGCGTTCGGAAAACGCCCATTCTAAAGCGAGCCGGCCGCGGTTGCCCCGAGCCGGCTCCCGGCATCAATAGATGCCCGGCATGCCCTCGGGGCGGTGCTTGAAGCGCTTGTGCACCCAGTAATACTCGGTGATGCGCGGGCGGATGGCGTCTTCAAAGAAGGCGTTCATGCGGCGCGTGTCGGCAGTCAGATCGCCGGTGGGGTAGTTCTCCCACGCCGGCAGGATGCGCAGCGCATAGCCCTCGTAGTTGGGCAGGATCTCGGTGTACATCGGCACGACCTTGGCGCCGGTCATCGACGCCATGCGCGGGATGGCGTTGAGCGTGAGCGCCGGCACGCCGAAGAACGGCACGAACTCGGAGTCGCGCTCGCCGAAATCCATGTCGGAGATGAGCTGCAACGCCTCGCCGCGCTTGATGGTGCGCATGATCTGGCGGATGTTTTCGTTGCGCGACACCATGGTCGCGCCAAAGCGGCTGCGCAGCGCCTTGATGGCGTCATCGAGCACCGGGTTCGCCATGCGCGTGTACAACGAGCAGCCCGCGTTGCCGACGTGCGTGCGCAGGTAGTCCGTCAGCGCCAGCGCGCCGATCTCCACACCCGACAAATGCAGCGTCACGAGAATGTGCGGCGTGCCGTGCAGCGCCGGCAGGTTGGCCTGATCGTCGATCTTCACCACGCGCATCAGCCGCTTTTCCGATGCGAACCAGGCAAACGAGCGCTCGGCAAAGCTGCGGAAGACCTTGCGGAAAACGTCGTGCGCCAGGGCTTCGCGCTCGGCTTCCGATTTCTCGGGAAAGCACGCGCGCAAATTGGCCAAGACCACGCGGCGGCGGCCGTTGGGAATGCGGTACAGCAGCCCACCAAGGCCTTCGCCAAAACGCGCGACGAAACCGTAGGGCAGGAAGGACAGCAGCCACAAGAAGCCGAGTCCGAGTTTGGCAGAGAAACGTTCCATAAAGGCAGCAGTGTCAGGCAGCGGGTGGAGCTTCCGCGCCCTTGGGATGCTTGTAGCGGTTATAGCCCCAGAGATATTGCGTCGGCGCCACGGCAATCAACCGCTCGATGGCGGCGTTGATGCGGGTGGCGGCCTGCGTGGCGTCTTCGGGCAGATCGCCGATCTCCTCCACGTGCAACCGGTAGCCCGTACCGCGCGGCAGCCGCTCGGCAAACAATGCCACGACCGGCGCACCTGTGAGCCGATGCAGACGGTGCACCAGCGTCATCGTGTAGGCCGGCTTGCCGAAGAACGGCGCCCATACGCCTTCACCGCCGGTGGGCGTCTGGTCGGGCAGGATGCCAATGGCCTCGCCGCGCTTGAGTGCGCGCACCAGCATGCGCACGCCGCGCGGGTCTGCGGGGGCCATCTGCATGTTCGGCCCCGTGCGCATGTGTTCGATCCAGGCGCGCAGGCTTTCCTTGCGCGGCGGCTTGAACAGCGATGTGACGGGATGCTCGCTCGCGTAGGCCTGCGGCAGGACCTCGAAGCAGCCCAGATGCGGCGTGAGGAAAATCAGGCCGCGCCCGTCTGCCAGCGCGCGCTCAATCGTGGATCGGCAGACATCGAACAGGTGCGGCGCAACTTGCGCCCCGTTCTTGCGCACCCAGAAGTACGGCATCTCGAACACCATGCGGCCGGCGGAGCGCCCAGCCTCTTTGAGCATGGCGGGTGTGACGTCGGGATAGGCGTGGCGGAAGTTGGCGATGAGCCGGTCGTGATAGCCGGGCACCTGGGCGGCCAACGCTCCCAGCCAGCCGCCCAGCGCCTGCAGCACTGACAGGGGCAGGCGTGAAAACAGCCAGTAGAGGAAGGTCATGCGTGCGTACGCTGCAATGTGTTGGTCGCAGTCGACAGGAGAGCAGGGTCTTGGCAGGCCGTGCTGCGGCCCCGAAAAGTGCCGCGTATAATAGCGCGATTCGCCGAGTTAACTGACAACTTGCGGGGCGAATCCTTGCTTGGCCACAAACCTCGGCAAGGTTGCTAAATACCGCTAAAGCGTCGCCGGCCGTGGCTTAACGGATTGGCAACGTGATAGCCAATCTGGAGCTAACAGCCGTGTCAAACGACTTCCTCTTCACCTCGGAGTCGGTCTCCGAGGGCCATCCCGACAAGGTCGCCGACCAGATTTCCGACGCCATCCTGGACGCCATCCTCGCCCAGGACAAATATGCGCGCGTCGCAGCAGAAACGCTGTGCAACACCGGCCTGGTGGTGCTGGCGGGTGAAATCACCACGACGGCCAACGTCGACTACATCCACGTGGCGCGCGAAACCATCAAGCGCATCGGCTACGACAACACCGAATACGGCATCGACTACAAAGGCTGTGCCGTTCTCGTCGCTTACGACAAGCAATCGCCGGACATCGCGCAGGGCGTCGACCGCGCATCGGACGACTACCTGAACCAGGGCGCCGGCGACCAGGGCCTGATGTTCGGCTACGCGTGCGATGAAACGCCCGAGCTGATGCCCTTCCCGATCTACTACGCACACCGCCTGGTCGAGCGCCAGTCGCAACTGCGCCGCGACGGCCGCCTGCCCTGGCTGCGCCCCGACGCCAAGTCGCAGGTGACGGTGCGTTATGTGGATGGCAAGCCGCACAGCGTGGATACCGTGGTGCTGTCCACCCAGCACGCGCCCGAGATGTCGCAAGAGGCCATCCGCGAAGCCGTGATCGAAGAG